>JAGLOH010000031.1 GCA_023139025.1 Candidatus Heimdallarchaeota archaeon
TGGGGGTCGCGCGTTCGAATCGCGTCGGGGTCGCCATCTATTTTCTCTACAAAACATTTATGTTTTCATGAAATCTAAGGTGTTTGTTCATGACTCCATCTAGGAAAATCAGAGAATTATATGCTGAAGGTTACCAACTGACTCCAGAGGCCTATGATTATCTAAATAGTTTGCAAGAAGTAGAGAATGTTATTGACAAGATTCTTGATTCAAAACTAAGCAAAGCTATTCTTTCTATTGAGGATATCGATGAGTTTCTCAATGAAGACATAATTAAAAAGGAGAAAATTTTGGAACAGACTCTTCCGAAAAAGGAAGAAACTAAAAAACAAGAACAAGAAATACAACCAGTTCAAGAAAAGAAAAAAACAAAGGAAGAAGAGGTGAAATCAGAAATTAAGGTAGAAGCAAAATCAAGAAGAGAAAAAATATCTTCAGATTTGGAAATCATTTTTTCTCCAGAAATACAGAAATCTGTTGCATCAGCTGCAAATTTTCGAAACTACTTTAAGAGCCGATTTCAATCAATTAATACATTATTTTTAAAACGAAGAGATATAACTAATAGAGTTACCACAAACGACTTAATTCCCAATCGCAATCGAGATAAGATTTCACTAGTAGCAATGGTAACGAAAGTACATAAAACGAGAGGAGGAACAGTTATTCTTGATTTGGAAGATCCATCAGGTATTATAACGGGAATCATCTATAAATCAAAACAAGACTTGATAGCTAAATCAGAATTCATACTCGAAGATTCTGTACTTTGCTTTACTGGTAATTGGTGGAAGGATAGATTAAGTGTAGATGATGTCCTTTGGCCTGATATTCCCTCTCACAAATCAAATTTTGCTTATGATGACGTATATGCTTTATTCATTTCAGATATCCATGTGGGGTCAAAAAATTTCTCTGAAAAATTATTTCTGCGTGCTATTAAGTTTGTTAATGGGAAACTTGAAAGTGAAAAACTTAATGAGATTGGTAGGAAAATTAAGTATCTTTTAGTTGGTGGTGATGTTGTTGATGGAGTTGGTGTTTATCCAGGACAAATGGAAGATCTAGCGCAAGATAACATTCGTTTACAATACCAGACTGCTGCATATTACTTCGAACAGGTACGTGATGATGTTGAAATCATCATCATACCTGGAAATCATGATGGTGCAAGAGCTGCTGAACCACAAACCCCAATTCAAAGAGATTTCGCTCCTGATTTTTATGGAATTGATAATATTCATCTTTTAGGAAGCCCTTGTTATCTAAAAGCACACAATGTGGAAATTATGATGCACCATGGAAATTCTATATTAGATATAAATGCAGCAATTCCTGCAATATCACATGAAACCTCAATACCAGCAATGGTTAGAATGTTGGAAAATCGTCATTTAGCTCCTATTTATGGGAAAAGAACACCAATTGCTCCAGAATCAGAGGATCGGTTAGTTATTTCGAGAGTACCAGATATCTTTCAAACAGGTCACACCCATATTGCGGGAGATGATACATACAAAGGTGTCACTCTTATAAATTCAGGAACTTTTCAATATCAAACTAGTTATCAAAAAAGTATGAATATTAATCCAACAGCTGGTTTAACATATTTTATCAACTTAAAATTATTACAAAGAACCCAAATAAATTTTCAAGAAATGAAATAGATGTAAAAGATGTCGTTTCATTATTATATGTGTAGTTCGTCTTCATCAATCTGAACATACGATAATATGTCCGCTATTGTAGGTGCATGATTTGATAATACTGCAATTGCGTTTTTGAATTCCTCAATATCACTAGTTCCCCCAACTAGATGAAAATCTCCTATAGATTTGAGAATTAGAAAACCGTTCTTTCCACGAACCATCACATCATTTATTGGGGCATAAGATAGTCTTTCAAGTGCTAATCTTGCAGCTGCCACAAGTGCTGCTCCAATTGCTGAAAGTTCTGTTGAATTTGCAGTTTTATCTCCAGCGTAAAAAGCCACCCTGTCTCCTGTTGCTGTCAAAATAGCAAGAGCTTCTAATTTTGCTTCTTGTGTAATATCTTTTAACTCTTTGGCCAGTGCATATGCGATTTTTCTTTCAAGTCTCATTAATATCTAAATCACTTTAACCATAAATTAAGTTAATTAATGTTACTATGCTATTAATTAAAATAAGAAAATTAAAGATAAGGTAAGCTGCTAATTCCTCCACTTTAAGCGTTTTTCCTATTTTTTTTTCACACTATCAGAATTTTTGTCGCGAAATTAAAGTGGAAAAGACTTTCCATAAGTAATATTTTTAAACGCTTTTCTTTATTCAACTTCAATAAGAGATTACCAAGCTTATGTAACAAGTTATAGGTGAGATTCAATGTCAAGCGATACAGGTATAACAGGAATGCTAGGACGCTTTTGGAAAAAAATCGTTAATCATTTCGAAGATTATGAAATAAATAGGGAAGCTCTTCTTAATAGAATAAGTCTATTGATTATTCTCGCAGCAGGTATTATGATTAGATTATTTTCTTTGATGAAAGGATATGATCCACTAATCAAGGCATTTGATCCATATGTTCAGTTAGTAAGTGCCGAATATATTAATAGCAGTGGTTTTATAGATTTCGTACATTGGTTCAAAAATAATTCTTGGTATCCTTACGGTTTCCATACAGGAAGAGAACTATATTGGGGAGTTCCTGTAAGTGCAGTTATCATTAAAGGATTATTAGGCATATTCTCCATCGAAGTAACAATTACACAAGTAGCATACTTTAGTCCAGTATTTTATGGGTTCTTTACAATTCTTGCCTCTTATTTTCTAGGAAAAGAAACGGTTAGTACTAGAACTGGATTATTCACGGCTTTCTTCATGGCTTTTTCCCCTGCTTTTGTATCAAGAAGCACGGCAGGGTTCTTTGACAATGAATCAGTAGGGATTCTATTTACAGTTTTAACCTTGTATTTCTTTATACGAGCAATAAAACGTGGTGGTACCATTTCATCATTTTTAGCAGGTGTAAGTTTAGCTATATTGATTGGAAGTTGGGGAGCATATAGATATATCTTAGATTTGTTGCCTTTAGCAACTTTCTTCCTAGTTTTAACAAGGAAACTTACATTCAAACTAATTAAAGCTTATACTATTACGATTGTCACGGCACTAATGATAGGATTCTTGGTACCTAGAGTATTGGCTAATAGGTTCTACAATATTGAAGTCATGATTCCTGTTTTGATGATTGGGCTTCTAGTTCTGGTAGGAATAGTACAGAACCTTTCCCGAAGTCTAAGTGAAAAAACGTTTAAACAAGTTATAATTATAGGTTCAATAACGGCACTGTTTTTGTTAGCTATTCTAATCACAGTATTTCTGTCCTTAGGTATGTTCACAAACATTGCTGCTAAATTCTGGGCAGTTATTCTGCCAGGAAATCGGAAAGGAATTCCGATTATTTCGTCGGTAAGCGAACATCAACCCATGACTTGGGCTGAGCTCTTCAATAGTATTCATATTATGATGTTCTTGATTCCCTTAGGATTATATTACTGTATTAGAAAACCAACAGATGTAAATATAATCATCCTTACTCTTGGAGTAACTACAATTTACTTTTCAGGATCAATGGTAAGGTTGGTATTATTGTTATCTCCAGCTGCTTCATTATTAAGCGCACTTGCTATTGATAAATTACTTTATACTTACTCTTTAAGTGCCCATGGTAAAATTGCTCTGACTAAAAGAAAATTAAGAATCACGAAATCAATAGGCAGAGATGAAGCCATAGTAGCTTATTTAGTAATATTCGGTTTACTTATTACATTTACTTTCCAAAGCGTAAAATTAGCTGAACAATATGCTCAATCAGAGATGGCTCCAGTTCTTTATAGAGATTTAGGTTTTCCATCTTCAGACTGGCAAGAAGCTTTATTGTGGTTAAGGAACAATGCTCAAGGACAAGGTATAGTTGCAAATAGTGCCCCTGTTGTTATGAGTTGGTGGGATTATGGTTATTGGATTACGAATTATGGTAATGCAACGTCGCTTGTAGATAATGCAACTACGAATAAAACACAAATCGGTATGGTAGGAACCATGTTAATGTGGAACTTCACTGAATCAGTTAAATTGATGTATAAATATAATGTAAAATATGTCTTAATTAATAGTCAAAGTGGAATTCCAGGTCTTGGTTCAGACTTAGGAAAGGCACTATGGTGTATAAGGATTGCTGAATCTACAGTGCCAAGATATGGAATGACTGAAAAAGCTTTCTGGGGTTTAAATGAAGCAGAAACACAAAACAAATATCATGAACCATTCTACTCTTCAGTTCTTTATAGACTATCAGCTTATGACCAAGCTACTGGTTTTGCATTTCCAGACACACCTAATTCTGGATCTCCTATAAGTAATAATCCTGGATTGTTAGTTGATGCAGCACAATATCCTGTTTATGACCTTAAAGGTCCTGATGGTATAACATACTTCACTGAAGTTTTCAGAAGCTATGGACTAGCTACAGGTATAGTAGATATCAGAAGATTTCCACTAGTTAGGATTTATGAAGTAATTTATCCAGAAGATATTGCTCAGCTTTCTGCTGAAGTAAACGATAATTATCCTGAACCTGAAAAAACTGAAGATTAGTTAATAATCTTCAACTATTTTTCCTTTTTTCATTTTTCCTTTTGAATCAATTTCATCTAGTCAAATATCTTGTATTTGAAGAGGGTAGTACTACAAATGGTAATACTCAAACTACTGAATAAGAGAATTAGACAAAAACAACGCAACCAAAATGCTTTTAAAAATTCAACGGGGGGATAATACTAATAGTACATCAAATAAATAATGTTAGTACTGCTAATCAAAAAGGTGTATATGAAATGAGCTCAAAAGGGAAACCTCATTTGAATTTGGTAATCATTGGTCACGTTGATCATGGTAAATCTACTATGACTGGACATTTACTCTATGTATGCGGAAGCATTTCAGAAAGAGATATCCAAAAGTTTGAAAAAGAAGCTGAATTAATAGGACGAGGCAGCTTTAAATTTGCCTGGGCTTTAGACAAATTAAAAGAAGAGAGAGAAAGAGGGGTAACCATCGATCTTGCATTTTATAAATTCCAAACAAAGAAATATTACTTTACAATTATCGATGCACCTGGACATCGTGATTTTGTTAAAAACATGATAACAGGTACTTCTCAAGCTGATGCAGCAATTCTCGTAATCAGTGCTGGTACAGGTGAATTCGAAGCTGGAATTAGTACAACAGGGCAAACTAGAGAACATGCTTTACTAGCAAAAACACTAGGTGTTGATCAACTAATAGTAGCTGTCAATAAAATGGATCTTGCTAAATACAAAAAAGAACGTTTTGATGAAGTTAAAGAGGAAATGACAAGAAACCTCAAACTATTTGGTTTTGACATGAAGAAAGTATCCTTCGTTCCAACAAGTGGTATGAAAGGAGATAATCTTAATGAAAAACCAGAATCTATGCCATGGTATACAGGTCCTACAATTCTTGATGCTTTGGATACTTTTGAAGTACCACCTAAGCCAGTTGATAAGCCATTAAGACTACCTCTTCAAGATGTTTATACAATCACAGGAATTGGTACAGTTCCAGTTGGTCGTGTTGAAACTGGTGTTCTTAAACCAAAGGACGACGTAATCTTCCAACCAACAGGTAAAAAAGCAAATGTAATGTCTATTGAAATGCATCACGAAACAATTCCTGAAGCCATACCTGGAGACAACATTGGTTTTAGTTGCAAAGGTTTAGAAAAGAAAGATGTTCGTCGTGGAGATGTCGTTGGTCATGCAGCCAAACCTCCAACCATTGTAAAAGACTTCACAGCAACAGTACAAGTAATCAGACATCCTTCTGCAATAGCAGTGGGATACTCACCAGTTATTCACTGTGGAACCGCTCAGGTTGCTACACGCTTTGCTGAGCTTAAGACAAAAGTTACAAAAGGTGTCAAAACAGATAAACCAGACTTTTTGAAGAATGGAGATACAGCTGAAGTAGTATTGATTCCAACTCGTGATATGGTTGCGGAAAAGTATGAAGACTTCCCACAATTAGGGCGTTTCGCAATCAGAGACATGGGTCAAACCGTAGCTGTTGGTATTATAAAAGACGTAACACCAAAGTAATTCTTTTTTATTTTCTTTTTTTCTTTATTTTATAGTTTAGTATAATGAAAATAGAATAAAAACGAGAACAATTCGCTATTTAGTCGGTAGTATATTGTCTAAAATCATTTCAACAGAGAAGGATTCAAGATCCTCATAATTTTGTCCAACACCTAAGAAAATTATCGGTTTTTCGCTTATGTGGGTAACTGAAACTGCAGCTCCACCTTTGACATCGGCATCAATTTTATTTAATATAGAAGCATCAATTCCAATTTTTTGGTTGAACAGCTTTGCTTGAGAAATTAGGGCATTACCTGTAAGGGCATCACCCACAAAGAATTTTAGATCTGGTTCTGAAACTTTACATATCTTTTGCAGTTCAGCCATTAGATTTGAATTAGTTTCTATTCTTCCTGCTGTGTCGATTAAAACAACATCTATCCCTTTTGAAGTCGCATGATTTATCGCATCATAAGCAACCGCTGCGGCGTCAGAACCGTAGTTTTGAGCAATTACTTTTATATTTAGATTATCTCCATGCTTTTGCAATTGTTGAATACTTCCAGCTCTAAAGGTGTCTCCTGCTGCAAAAACGCTTGAATATCCATTATCCATTAGATACTTTCCAATTTTTGCAATAGAAAGCGTTTTTCCTACACCATTAACCCCAAAAAATGCTATAACTAGAGGGTTTTTTCTTTCTCTTGCAATTTTTACATACTCAATGAGATCTATTGATTTTGATGGAGTCAATATTTCTAATAATACTTCTCTTAAGGATGCCAATACAATTGATCTAGTGTTAGAAAATCTTGTATGCTCAATCTCTGACATTTTTTTTGCAAATCTTCTACAAATTTCATCGGTTGTTTTTACAGCAACTTCGTTTTTGATAAGAACATCCTTCAATTCTTTGTTTACTTTTGCAATTGATTTTACAGAAAAATCAGTAATTGTAATCTTTTTGAAAGCTTTTGAAACGCTTTTTCGAAGTTGATCAAACAAGAGAATCTCACTTCTCCTCTTACATAACAGATTTGACCACTCTATCAACCTCTCTCAAACGTTCTATTACTTCATTGTAACTAGCTTTTATTTGAGTGAGTTGATTTTCGACATCTGTCTTCTTCTTCTTGATACCTTCAATAGCATCCTGAAGTGACTTTTCATTATGAACTCCTGCCCCTATTGTAACAATAACGTTCTCACCATTTTCAACGGTTGCATATATGAAATTACCTGCCCCTATAGGAACTAGAATCTTGTTATTTTCCTCTGCTTTATCAAGATCTCTCAATGTTTGCTCAGCACTATGAATTTCGTTATAATAACCATTCAAAACTTCTATTTGTTGGTTATATCTAGTTGCTTGTTGCTCCAATTGTTGAGCAGCCATTAATAGATTATTTAGTTCTTCTTGAGAAACTTGTTTAGGGGAAGAATCTTTTGACAGTCTTTTCACTTCCTTTTTGGAATAGCTAAATCATCTTCAGTAGCAAACGCTTTGATAACTGGATCCTTAATCTCATCAGGATTAGTGATTTCTTTGATATCTTTAGGATCAATAAAAATCAAATTTCGTTTTACTTTATGTTTGCTTCCAAGAATGTTATAGATTTGTTCCAAAGCATCTTCTTGATTTAATGCTCTAACGTATTTACCAAAAGGTATCTTATCTTTTCGTCTCTTATATTCGCCACGGATATGGAATGTTTTAACAGAGCTCATCTAGCGTTCACCTTAACTTAGTTGTTTCCCGATTGCAAAAGGGTTTTTCAAGTTTTTGAATCTAAAGTCTTTAAGGAGTTAATAAAACTTCAAAGATTCTCATACTTTCTGGTCCTGTACTATCAGTACCAATTACTGCTCCTTTGGAATTAGCGATTATACCAACTCTTGGATAAGGAATTCCTCTATTAATTGTGCAAACATCAACTTTAACACGGAGAATGGACGCAACTTCCTTGATTTCTTCCTCAGAAAGAAGAGGATGAACAAGTGCTCCTCGATTTGTAGACATTGCAAGACTACCAACTAGTGGAGAACCAAGTAGATTCCCTACTGTTATCTCTACGTTTAATTCATCTTGAATCTGTTTTTGAGCATTCTTTTCAAGCATATCACTTACAATTGCTCCTTTATCGTTCATAACGATTAGATTTCCAAGAGCAGTATATTTACTGTTTAGTTCCACAAGTTTAGTCTGATCAGAAAGGTTTTCTTCAAGTATTTTATATTCCTTTTCTTTAATGGTTTGAGGGACAAAAATAGCCTTTGAATTACCTACAATCATGGTTCCAACAAGAACTGAATTTGCAATAGTAGTTTGAATTACATTTACCCCTAACGTATCTGAAATCACTTTGAGAGAGGATTCTTTAACACTATAAGGAACAATGGAAAAATCTTCGGTAGACAATGCAAAAACACCTAATCCCGAATTACCTAAAATAGTAGTCTTTGCAATGTCCAAAATTATCTACCTCAAAAAATACAAATAAAGGATCAGTTTATTCAGCCTGTTCCTCTTCTGGAGTTTCTTCAGGTTCAGAAGTTTCGACGGGGGCTATATCTACCTCTTCTCCGTCTTCTTCCTCCTCTTCCTCCTCGTCTTCATCTTCTAATTCTCCAGGAATTGCGATACCATCAAGTTGTGGGCGTGCTGCAGCATCCACTTTTTCATGAATTAGTTCAACTGTAGCTATTTTTTCCTCTTCAATTGTTTCAACTATTGCACGAACTTTAATTTTCCTTGGTGGTTTTTTAATTCCTCTTTTCCACATGAACTCATTTAATTCCTCATCTATTATAACATCATCAGCTTTTGTGTGCTTGTAGATGTATTCTTTGAGGAGTCTAATAGCTCTTGGAGTCCTCTTATATGGTGCTGTCTTATTCAATTGAGGATAAAATGGAATTGTGTAAATGTTCTCTATAGATTCTTGAGACATGATTCTTCTTCTCCTTATCTTTTAATACGGGTGGATCTCCATCTTCTACGTTTTGGATGGGTTCGAAAGCGTCTGTTAGTTCGTATAACACACCAACTTGGAACAGGTTTGTTAGATTTCATTTCTCTTGCATACCTGAGTTTTCTTGGTAGTTGTTTATTTCTTGCCATTATAATCGCCTTATATCGATTTTTGATTCTCTTTTTTGACCTTGAATTTGACGAAGAATTTCTTTTAGTTGATCGTCAGTTAATTTACCATCGATTTCTCCTTGTTGAGCTAATTGTATCAGTCTTACTTCAACAGCTTCTGCGAGTTGAGAACGAACAAGTTTAACGTTAGTAAGACGTTGTCTAGCTTCTTCAGTAAGAATTTGACGAAGGATTACTTGTTTTTGAGCTTCAAGAGTTGCTTGTTGCTCCTCTTGTGCTTGAGCTACTTGTTGCTCTTGTAATTGTGCTCTTTTCCTTTGCCTTATTGCTTCCAATTCGTCTTCATCATACATTTTTTCGCACCCTTACTTATTGAACTGTTCAAGGTTTAATTTCCGTAACCGAATTCTTCTCAATAATCTTAATATTTTTCTAAAGCGGGGATTTCTCTCTTTAAATCAGCTGATAATTTATCCACAAAAGAATGACCTTTTGGAGTTAAAACACGACCTACAATTACTCGTCCTTTGCTACCATGACCACTTTTCTTCTGGATATATTTTGCTTTTTCTAATTGCTGAAGTATCTTTCTAATTATAGCTCCACTACCTCTAGCAAAGTGCTCAGGCTTTACACCTCTTCTATTTCGACCACCATAAGCAATTCGTAATCTTGATACACCTATTGGACCATAAAAGTAGATTTTTCTTAACATAGAGGCAGCTCTAATATACCACCAATCATCTTGAACAGGAGAACTTTCTTTATGAACTCCAGTTTTGGCATATACAGCCCATTCTGGTGGTTTGATTTCTGCTTCCTTTTTCAATTCTTCAGTTATTTTTTTAATAAGTAAATCAGATGGAACATCATAAGCTGTTGGCATAATTTTCACTCGTCTTCTTGATTTTTGAAAGAGAGAACTCTTATGTATTTTTCAGTCTCTGGGGAACAAACCACGTTTAAAAAGATTACTTTGCTAGTTATATGGAAAGAATAAAATTATAAACATAAAAGGGAAATTAGGATAGATTTAAACAAGAAATCTAACAAAGGAAGTTATTGAATGAGTACAGAAAAATCAGAGAAAACAAGCGATTCGAAGAACTTTTTGGGAACCATAAACAAATTTCTGAAAAAAAGTTACCATCAATATCTTGGTTCCTTGGACAATTTGTTTCTTTTTATAGGCATTATTTTAACTGTTTTTAGTCTAATTATGAGTTTTATTTATGGTCACGTGATAGCGGGTATAATTCTTGTAGTGTGTGAAGTACTCTTGATAGGGGTCTATATCTTTAAACTTATATGAAAAAATTATTCTTAATCCGATTTAGAGAATCTTTCAATAATATGCTCACTAATAATTTCAAACGATTTGTCTATGTTCAATCCTGTTTTAGCTGAGGTTTCTAGAAGAAAATTTTCTATTGAATGCTCTTTTGTTTTCTTATTTAGCTCTTTTACAAACGATTTTATTTCTTCAATTGTTACTTTTTGTTCATCGACAAGATCCATTTTATTTGCAAGTATTATGACGGGAACAACTCCTCTACCGCTAAATTGGTACAACTCCTCTATCCAACTACCTAAGTTAAGAAATGTTTCTCTTCGAGTTATATCCAACACCGCTAGGGCTCCGAAACATCCTTTGAAAAACCTTGGTCTAACATTTTTGAACATGGGTTGCCCCGCTAAATCCCAGATTTGATATTTTATCTTATATTCATCTACTTCTCTAGTGGTGGCAGCAAAATCAGCTCCAAGGGTAGCTAAATGCTCTTTCTGAAAACCCTCACCAAGATATCTTTTCCTTATAGATGTCTTACCAACAGCCGCATCGCCAATTAAAACTAACTTGATCATATAAGCACTCGTTGATTTAGGCTGAGGATCTTCATCTGAAAGATATTCATCGTATATACTTTCCTTATGTTTTCTGATATTTTCTTTAAACATAATGGGGCCCTTATCTGATTTTTCAGCTTTGCTCTTGGGAGATTGCTTCTTATTAGCCATGTTATCTGGTAATTAATGAATTTTAACTATATAAAAATATGTGGTAGCATTTTCTGGAATGCAAGAAAAAAGAATAATATGCTCTGATTTCAAGTTCCTCTAGACATAATCTGATGAACAATTTGATAGTTTTTGGCTAATTTCCCGATTTCTTCTGCTTCACTAAGTGTAAGATGAAATGGTGTCCTCTTATCTTTATATGTCCCCTCAATTAGAGCATAATCTACACCTCTTACATGTTCCTTTAGTTGATCAAAATAACCTGTATCTCCAGTGTAAAGGATTTTTTCTTCATTCTTGCTTATTATATATCCTACAGAGGGAATATTGGGGAGTTTCTCCCCACCTATTATTGATCCACGATGTTGAACTGCAAAAGCAGAGATGAGCGTATTCTCTAATTCAAATTCCCCTTCTATATTAATAATTTCCAACTGATATGGAATTGATTCCCCATAACTATCATAAAACGTTTTTACTAGTCCTTTAAGCTCAACAATATCTGAGGGTGCAACCAAAAGAAGTTTTTTACTTCTATTTATCATCCTGAAAAAAGCTAAAAGAGAAAATATACCTCCCACATGATCAAAATGACCATGAGTGATTAGTACGGTATCAATGTTTTCGTAATATTTGCTAGGTAAAGAAGCCAAATCGCGTAATATTCCATCACCCACATCTATCAATAAATTTGAATCTTTCTCAATGTCATTTACCAGTATTTGAGTTGCTAAACCTGCTGAAGAGAAGAGAACTTTGACTCGTAGATGGTTACCAATCCAATCCCATGAAACTTCTTTGGAAACTTCCATAGATAGAATAGAGGATGGTGGCAAATATTTCTTTCGTTTCCTTTGCCGATATATTTTTACTTGAAAATGCAATAAGATACCTAATGGTATCTCTGCGTAGATTCTTTACTCTTCCCTTAACAAAAATGTCAGATAGATGGAAAGGTAAAAAGAAACTACATCTAGCAGCAAGATCAGCTTATCTTAGCTATAAGATAGGCAAAGAAGATCCTGAGAGATTGCTACAAATTGCAGCTCTAGAAATGAAAGCAGAAAAGTATAATCTAACCATTAGGTATCTTGAAGATTATCTAGAACTCAATCCTGGTTCAAAAAAAGCTTTACTTCTTCTTGGAATCGCTTATAGGCGCAATAAAGATTATGAAAAAGCTATCGAGATACACCTCGAGTGTTTAAAAAAAGGAGAGGAAGAATCAGACATACTTTATACCTTAGGCATTGATTATGAAAGGGCAGGAAAAATTAGAACAACTAAAAGATATTATGCAAAATGTATAGAAACAGACAGCTCTTTTGCAAAAGCTTATTTTCGTCTGGCTAGGCTTTATATGCGAGATAAGAAATATGATTTAGCCGTTAATCTGTATTTGGATGGCTTATCTCTAAGAGAAGGATCTGCTAAAGATTGGATTAACTTATCCTTTTGTTACATAAATACATCAAATCTTG
>JAGLOH010000310.1 GCA_023139025.1 Candidatus Heimdallarchaeota archaeon
AAGTACCGACCTTAAGGGAACTGCGCCTAGACCACCTGAAACAATTATCAAATCTCTTCCTTTCATACTTTGAAGATCGAAACCGTCTCCATATGGTCCTCGCAGGTGGACTATATCACCTGCTTTTAGTTTGAATAATGCTTCTGTAAATGATCCTACTTTTCTCACTCCAAATTCGATAAAGTCAGTTCTTGTAGGTGGAGATGAGATTGAAAATACTGCTTCACCAACACCAGGTAATGACATTATCGCAAATTGTCCTGGTCTGTAATCTTCTTCAACAATACTCTCATCTAAGAATTTTATCTTGAAATATCTTGTATCTTCTGCTAAATCTTTTGTAGCAAGTATTTTTGCGGGGAGTGTTTTGTAAGCATGTCTTTTTTCATCTTTGGTTATTATTGTCATAAGTCACAAACCTCCGGGTTTTCACAAACATCTTCAAACAATGCTTCAGAGACCGTTATAACATTGATATCAACTGGACAATAGGTTACACATCGTCCACACCCTACACAGCTAGGTTGCCCCCATCGCCCTATGTATTCTTTCAGCTTATGAGTGTAATATAATTTCAAACGAGATGTTCTGTCTGGTCTGAAATCATGGTCACCTGCAACCATAGAATAACAAGGAAGTGTGCAGCTATCTAGAATCCTTTCTCTAAATCCATCTTCTGTGTTCATACTTATTCTATCCTCTACATTGAAGCAATTACATGTTGGACAAACAAGACTGCATGTTCCACAAGATAGACATTTTTCGCCGAATTGTTCCCATACTTTACTATCATAATTCAAATGGATTATGTCAGCTAAATATTTGAAGGAAGGTATTTCGCTCTTGAACATTCCTGACCTTTTTTGTTGCCATCTAACGTATTCTTGAATTTCTTCTTCAGTAATTTCTTCAGTTAGAAAGTCTTCAGCTTCAATAGCAATACTGAGACCTTTATCGGATCCTACCCACACAAGATAGTACTCATCTAATTCTGTAAAGAACAAATCAAAACCGTCTTCTACCATGTCAGTGCCTGTTGATTTACAGAGGCAATTATCATCGGGGAAGCACGAATGACCTATTATTATCAGATTATTTCTTCGCTTTTCGTAATATGGATCTTTTATGTTTCCTAGGAACAATCTATCCAGGATATTAATTCCGTGAATATCACAAGGATGTACTCCTACAACTATTTGAGGTTCATCACTGACAAATACATCAGTTTGACCTGACTTATCATAACGGAGAGTGGGATATCTAGATGGTGTAAGGAATTTTTTCGGACCTATCACAGTTCTTTGATAATCGAAATCAAGATCTTCAAATTTCTCAATTTCTTCAAAGGAATATTTCCCGTTTCCCTTTACTGGTCCATAGAGTTGTCCTTTTGTTTTTATTAGCTCAATGAACTCTGGAAACCTATCCTTAGACATCTTATAAGTTTTCATGTCAAGAGAATTTTTAACATTCTACTTATAAGGTAATCTATATGGATATTTGCTGAAAATGGAGAATTTTAGAAACTTGTAATCAAGCAATTTTGAGTTAAACTTCAAAATTTTTGACTTTTACAAAATTTACATAAAAGTACTTATCTGTGTGTTTTTTTAACACATAAATTAGCACACAAATTAGCTATTAATTGTATAATAAATGTATTAATGATAAGAATGATACTTTGAACATTTAGTTTAAAACTACCTTTACCGAACTAGTAGTAATATCAAAAATATGTTTAATTATTTAAACGTTTCATTTGTAAGAAAAACTTATAACTCATTGTATAGAAGAAGTCAATAATAAAACAATGATAAGATGCTTGAAAGGGCATCAAAAATCCACTTTATAGCACAAGTCACCGTTGTGTTATAAGCCCTATGAATTCTTAGATCCTTTGTTACTTCATTAATCTACTACATCAATTACCTCCTAAAGGTGAATAAATGAATAAAACAGAAACTGAAGAGAATAGTAATACTGATAGTGATAGCAAGTTACAGTTAGCATTCTATTGGGCTGCTAGCTGTGGTGGTTGTGAAATTGCCGTATTAGATATAAATGAAAAAATCTTGGATGTTGTTGCTCTTGTTGACATTCTTTTTTGGCCTGTAGCTCTAGATTTCAAGTATAAAGATGTTGAAGCGATGGATGATAATCAAATAGATGTCTGTTTCTTCAACGGCGCTGTAAGAACTTCGGAACAAAAACATCTAGCAGAATTACTTAGAAAAAAATCGAAGACTATGGTAGCTTTTGGAGCTTGTGCTGTTAATGGTGGTATTCCAGGTCTAGCTAATTTAGCAAGTCGTGAAGAAATTTTTCATGTGTCTTACCTTGAAAATCCTTCCACAGCTAATCCTCAAGGAACATTACCTAAAACTGAGGTTGAAGTTAAAGAAGGAATTCTAACTCTTCCGGAATTTTATGATGAAGTTAGGAGTCTCAACCAAGTTATAGATGTTGATTACTATCTACCAGGTTGTCCTCCTCATCCTGATCTGATTATGACTGCAATTGGTGCTATAGTTGAAAACAAACTTCCTGCTAAAGGTTCAGTAATTGGTCCATTAAAATCAGTTTGTGATGAGTGCAGATTTGAAAAAACAGAGAAGAAAATAGATTCAATTAAAAGAATTTACGAGCTTGAAACAATAGAAGATAAGTGTCTTCTAGAACAAGGAGTTATTTGTTTAGGACCTGCTACACGAGGAGGGTGTGCAGCACAATGTCTAGATGCCTTTATGCCTTGTACAGGGTGTGGAGGACCAGCTCCAAATTCCATTGATCAAGGTGCAAGTATGATGTCTGCTTTAGCGTCTATACTTGGACTAGAGGGAGAAGAGGAAATGAAAGAAGAGGAAGTAGAGAAGCTAATTGAACAAATAGTAGACCCAGTTGGTACTTTTTACAAATATGGTTTACCAGCTGCGCTTATTAATAGGAGGTTAGATAAATGAAACAAATTGTAATTGATCCGATAACCCGACTTGAAGGTCATGG
>JAGLOH010000311.1 GCA_023139025.1 Candidatus Heimdallarchaeota archaeon
AACGAATATTCAGGAATACTCGCGTGTTCCTTTGAATCGTTAAACACAGGAATTTCCCAGGTTTGAGAATAGATTTATGGTATTTATCTTTTTTTCTTTTTTTCTTCCTTGGTGTTTTTTACTACTGTTTCTACCATTTCATGACTTTTTTCGTAGCTTTAAATTCTAATCTGTGGTTTTCTATTTGGGAGTTAATGTATGAGGGAACTATATCAAGTCACTTGTAAAGAATGTGATTTGAAATTTAAGGGAGGGAGGGAGATGGGAGGGGGAATGGAACTTAACAGCATGAAATCTTCTAATGAGAAAACTAAAGAAATTTCTTCTCAAGATAAATTTGTTTTCTCTATTGAACAACCAATAGTAATCACTAGTAATCCTCCAGTAAGAGAAATAGTACAAGTTGAAAAACAGGATGGAAAAAATAATGCGAATTGTCCCCGTTGTCATTCTGATCAAACACTGATTTTAAGATTAGATGATTGGGTAGTAGACTACCATATCTGGTAAAAACAGAAATCGCAAAAAAATTTTAGAAAGAACAGCATGGTATTTTTCAGCTTTATTTTTACATATTTGAGACAAAAAAAATCTGTTTAAGAAATTCTTCTAGAAAGACTAACTTGAGATATGATGAGAAGAAGCTATCAATTTCACTGTAAATGCTGTAGATTAGAATTGACACTTTACAAAGGAGTTGAGAAGAAGTATAACAAAGAAACAACGAATTTTTATTGTTCTAATTGTCATGAAATATCATATCATGACAACTGTGTTAACTGTGGAGAGAAATTGCATTATGCAGTAGAAATACCAAAAGAAAAGAAATATTCAGTTTTAGAAGAAGAAAATTCTATTGACCTCAAGTTAGAATGTATGAGATGTAAATCAAAAGATACAGAATTAATGTCAATAGGAGAATGGACAATATAAAAATAAAAAAGAAAAAGAAAGAAATTTTAGATTTTTGTTTTCTTTCTTCTTTTCAATACTATTGGTACAATTGCTAAAAGTATTAGAATTAAAGACGTAATTATTGAGATGTTTCCCAATTCAGGAACTTCTGGAGGATTATCAACAACTATCACATCTTCATCTACCCTTCCACCTATGTCTCTTGCAGCTATTGAAACAGAAGCGCTTTCTCCATCAGGAATAGTGAATATAAATTCATATAAATCTCCTGAAACATGGTTCATTGCATAGACTTGAATGGATAAATCCTCATATTCTACAGTGGCTACAACATCCCACACAGCTCTATTATCTGTTACAGTTGCTTGAACTTTATAGATATCTCCAGAAACATGTGAATCAGTAACTCCAGAAACAACTGGATCTACTGCTTCAACAGTTGAAACAGTCTGTAAATCTTCGTTCTTCAGAGCAATTGGGAATAAGAGATCATTTAGTACTGGGAAAGTGTATGGACTGAACAATCCTGTATCACCTACAACTTCATAGTTTATGTCAATATTCGGATTAGAATAGACGATTGTATCAATAGAACCTTGTACAGTTAGATTCAATTGCTTTAATCTCAGATAGAGGTTGTTAAACTGCAAAGTTGTATTAGCGAAACAATCTATTTGAGCTCCATCAGTTGCACCACTTGAGACAGTGTCTCCATGTATAACTGTTTCGCCTCCATCAGCTATTATGTAGCTAGCTGCAGCACCACTGTCAACATCTCCTTCAAACCAGATAGTAGTATTTGCTTCAAGATAAATGCCTACTTCGAATAAAACATCAATTCCTGCAACTATATCTATACTGTAAATATCATCTGTTTTGTTTAGTGTTCCCAATGGATAGGTATAACTGAAAGAGTAGAGTGTCAAGTCACCGAATGGTGTTATGAAGTTGTAGAAATAGCTTATTGGTTCGAACAGTTGTAGCTTGTAACCATACACTTCTACTTCACCAATAACTTCAGCTCCTACATATCCTTCTTCTGGATTGATAGTTACTTCTGTACTTACACTGCTTCCAGGAATAAGGTACTTTGGTGTTTCTTGTGAGAAGAGTAATGGTACATACAATCCCGCAAACATACCTATAGTGAAGTTAACAAAACTGATTCCACCAGTTATGTCTTTGTAATAGAGTTCTTCCAATCCTAGATTCTTAGTTACTCTGCTATAAACTGGTAAGTCAACTATAGTTTCAAAAGAGTACATACTTCCGCCATTATCATCTACATACACTTCTCCATCAAGACTTGTTGTTACTACCTTGAAGTAGTATTTAGTCATTGCAGATAAACTTCCAATAGAAGCACTATGACTTGTTCGATAACCAATCATATTCAGAGTATCAACTAATGCGCCTTGTGATGTACCATAATGTATGGAAACTTGTGCATCTCTTGAAGTGTCAAAGTAGATTGTCGCATCATTCATTAATCCGATAATCTCATAATTACCAGGAACAGCAGGATAAGTAACTTCAATCCTTAGAGTAAAGGTTACATCAGATATTGGGATAACTATATTATAGTTTGATGTTCTATTATCTCTCCACCATTCAGCATTGAAGACAGGATAATTATGAACTATTCCACCCAAAGCATCATCTGCATCAATATCTGCTTCTAAACAGAAGATATCAAAATAGAATTCATCATCGAGAGGACCTTTGTAGAGTTCTAGGTTAGTCGCAATTGTTTGTCCGTCTACTATATCCTTGTATTCAGTGGTACTTCTGCGAGTATCATAAATCTGGTAACTGAAGTAAATCTCTCCATCGCCTTTGCCAATAGCTTCATGTTTATCATGAATCTGTGCACTGACTAAAGTGACTGTGATATATGCTGTTTCATCAACCTCAGGAGGTAGAGTTATCGTTTCTTCAACAATCACTTCAAAGTAGAAGATAGCGTCAGTATCAGGAAGAGTAAACACTTCATAATTACCATAAGTTGCAACAAAAGTAGCAAGATCAAGTGAAGGTAAAGTAAAATTATATTCACCTATAAAATCGTCTGAATCTAAATCAT
>JAGLOH010000312.1 GCA_023139025.1 Candidatus Heimdallarchaeota archaeon
GCTGTTGATCCTTCATACCAAAGTTTTGGTTTGGGGAAAGCATTATTCAGAAATGCTATAATAAAATGTTTTGAAGAGCTAAATTGTGAAAATATAGGTTCAGCTGTTACACTAGCAAACAAAAGAGCAGTAGAAATGTATCAAAAGAATGGATTTGAAATAAAGGGAAAAGAGGAAAAGGAAGGAATTCTCTTTATTGATTGATCTCTAAGACTTGAGATGATATTATAAACTACTAACCCTCTACCTTACTTCATCTGAGACGTTTCCAATTCATTAATGGACTTATTTTGTGTTGGAAAAAACTTATCTCTGAAACGTTGTTTATTTCAGATACCTCAATACTAATTTGGCAGCGTTTCTTCCAGATTCTATTGAAGGTTCAACCATTGGACCAGGAAAGCTCCACATGCCACATGCATAAAGACCTTTCATAAATTTGATTTTTTGTTTCCAAAGAAGCATATCAGACCATCCCAAACCTGAACCTTGATGGTTGAGAGTGTATCTATGATATGTTAAGGGTGTGCTAATATCCTTTTGAACAATATGCTTGCTAAGATTAGGTATTCTTTCTTCCATACGTTTTATAAGTTTTTGAGCAAATTTTTCCTTGAATTTAGTGTATTTTTCCCCACGATTAAGCTTCTTTCCCGCTTTCCAGTAATTGCTATATGCAAAAGTAGCTGGAGAGAGGAGATGGATCCCATGATGTTCTTCTTTTGCTCCTTTTAGTTTAAATGAATCATCATGAAGTGTGTTAAATTTTGCTACAAAACTATTTTTCTCTGGATTGTTAGGTTTGCCTGCTTCTACTATGTCATTAGTGTTCAGTAGAAGAACGTCAGTACCGTCAAAATCGTAATCAGCAGGATTTAAATCCGTTACAATGGAGACAGAAAACCAAGAATTTGCAAAAGGTGTCTCATCAATTTTGCGTTTGAACTTCTTTGGAAGCACTTCTGGGTTCAGTAACTGATAATAAAGCTGCTTAGCATCTATAGCTGCTACAACCGATTTAGCTGTAAACTTTGATTTATCTTCTAGAACAATCCCTTTGATTCTTTTATCTTCCACTTGAATTTTTACAACTTTCTTAGAATAAACAATTTTCCCCCCATTCTTCTTAACAGCTTTAGCAAGGGAATCGGATATCTTTTGAGCACCACCTTTAGGACCCCATGCAGATTTTTCCATACCAAAAGCTAGAAAAACTAAAAGTGCAATAGCTGTTGTATCTTCACCTGGAGCTATGTGGAGGGCAGCTCTTATGTCTTTATAGTCGTCTCCAGGGAATAATTCATCTAAGAAAACTTGAAGTTTAAGGGAGCTGTATTTCATCATATTACGAGCTTTCAAGAGCATAGTGACGCCAGTTTTAACTTTACCAAATAGTGAAAGCAGTTCTAGACTATCTGTAGGCATCTCGTTCATTTCTTTTTTAATAGTATCCGCTATATCTATCAACTTAGTTAGATCGGCATCTTTAACATGAGGGAAGGATTTTCTCATAGATTTAATAAAAAGCTCTTTCTCAGAAAAGTGAATATCAACATATTTTGTTGGACCGAGTATCCTATAAACAGAATTCAAGCGAATGAAATCTATTGGCTCAGTGTTCAAAGACTCTAATAGAGAATTAAACCCAGGTCCATCTAAGATCCAATGAGCACCTGGATCAAAAACAAGTTTCTTACGAGTGTATGAACAACAATACCCACCAGGTTTTTTTCCCTGTTCGAAGACCATTACCTTCTTACCTTCTTTAGCTAAATGAGCTGCACATGAAAGACCTGAGACTCCAGCTCCAATTACAATTGTGTCAAAATCTAGAGAAGACATCAAGATTAATAGCTAGTCGTAAGTATTTAATGATTATTGTATTCAAAAGAGGAAAAAAAGAAAAAAAAGAAAAACTATTAGTGGAATGTACCAGTGTGAAGTAATATGTTTCTCAAAGCTTTTGTTTTTTGTTTAGCTAATTGAGCTTCAACTGATTCGGTTGAAACCTCAAGGTTATTGTGATGAGATCCATTTGAGGAATAGATCTTCTTTGCAGCTCTGGCTAATTTTGTAAGACGGTCATACACTGATACTTCTTCTCTGATGCTGAAATCAGAGATTGTTGAGTTTTTGGAGATTGTTATTGTTGCCATTTTTCTTGCACCATTCTCATTGCTTAAGAACACTATACCAATATGTGTTATTAAAGGTATCGTTTCATGAAATTCTTGCCACATTTCTTGAAATGACGCCCATCATGTTTTATAAAAACACTTATTAATGATTAAAACCTACTTATCATGAGGCGAAAAAAAGTGAACTAAATGAACTCTGATAAAACCCAAGATGTTATTACTCGACCTCAAATAGGTTTCAAAGTTATAAGAGACCAAGCAGTTATTTCAAAATTATATGATAAGAACCTAGAACCAATTATAATTGTTCTACGTGAAGGACCTTTAACAATTAAAGAATTAGTTGACGAATATAATGAAATTGCAGAAGAGTCAAAATCTGAAATGACAATTTACAGGTATGTAAAAGAATTAGATAAAATAGATATAGTTAAGGAAGTTGGAAAAAGAATCAAAACTGGTCAATCCGCATCAGAGACTCTGTATGGTCGTACAGCAAAAATATTTTGGAATCTTAAAGATAAAGAAGATTATTGGAAAAGTGAAGATAGTAAACAAATAGTAGACACAATTCGTGATATACTGCTACTCTATAAAGAAAACACTACGATAAATTCTGAAGATATAGGTGCTCTTCTGAATAAAATTTATAAAAAATCTTCAGAAGAGATGGCCGCATTCTTTGAAAAAAATGATGATGCAATTGATAAAATGATTTCAGGATTAACCTTCAAAGAAATTGACAAAATATTTGATATCTTTGGTACTCTAATTCTCATAATGAAAAGTACAGATTTTTCAGAAGATCTCGAAAAATGTGGTTGTTAATCCTTAAACAAATTA
>JAGLOH010000313.1 GCA_023139025.1 Candidatus Heimdallarchaeota archaeon
AGATACTATAGCTGAAATTTCAACTATGTCCTCGAATGCAAAAAGCAAGATTGTTGAAACACAAGATTCCACGGTATCTAATCTTGAAATTGAAGCAAAGGACAATATCAAAAAAGCAGAACAAGCAGAAAAGTTGAGAAAAGATCTCATTAGTCGATTAGAAAGACTAGAAAGGAATCTTGAAATTATAAAAGATCAATTATAAAAGAAGTGATTAAAATGGAAGGAACATTAGAAAAAATTGGTTTATCGAAAGATGAAGTTCAAGTTTATTCAATAATTGTTCAATTTGGTTATAGAACCATAGGTCAAATTCAAACATATTACAAACAACCCGCAAATATTATCCAAAGTGCTTTAAACAGTTTAGCTGGCAAAGGATACATTAGAGAAATCAAAGCTAAAAACCAAGAGGGAACCTCATATTTTATTCCACTCCCCCCACAAATTAAGCTTACAGAGGATGTATCTATTCGTCTAGAAACTGAATTAAAGTCATTAAGTGATGATGTAAAAGAAGATTGGAATAAAACAATGAATAATTTTAGATTACAATTATCAGCATTTCATGCAAAAATTACAGAAAATGTTGATGATCATGCATCTGAAATTGCATCAACTGCTACTAAATTTTTGGATTCATTAACAAACATAGTTTCATCAGGAAAAACTGAAACAGCAGAAATAATTGAAAGGCTAAAATCAGAAACCTCCAATATTTCAGCGACAAACAGTGAAGCTATTGCAAAAACTGCTCAAAGAGTAAAAGAGAATGTTCTTAGTTCTTTTGATTCTACGATCCACAAAATAGGTGAGCATCATGATTCATTCAAAGTAAAAATAGAGGAAAGACTAGGTTTTCTGCAAAAAGAACATGATGATAGAACTCAAATACAACTTGATGCCCTTCTTGAAAAAGTCGGAGAGATGAAAGAAAGCTTATCATTTCAGCTTCAGGAATTTATAGAAGAATCAGGAGAACGAAAAAGTGTAATTATAACTGTTACCGATGAAGCTGTTAAGAAAATCTCAGCAGATTCAAGCGTAGTTGCAAGAGATTCCTCTAAGAAGCTTTCTGATACAGTAAACAAAATTATCGCAAACTATGAGAAAAAGCTTGACGAATATCAAGTAAAAGTACAGCAGATTCTAATTTCATTAAATGATGAATTGAAAAAACTTGAAGACGCAACAACTGACAGAATAAGGACCTCAATTGATAAATCAAAAGAAACAGCAGTAAATATTTTGAGAGGGAATGAGAATCAGTTTGTTGATTTAATGAATAAAACTAAAGTTGATTCTGTTGAAAAGCTGGGAGATCTAATTACACAAACTGAAGCAAAAACAGAGGAAATGAAAGTTAAATTGAGCAATGATTTAACCTCATATCTTAAAGAATTCAAAAAGAATAGCGATAATCTACTATCTTTACTTAATTCAGGAATAGAAATAGGTTTCAATCTGTTTGAAGAGAATCTGTCTTCTTCAATTAAAAACGTAAGTAACCAAATCAAACTATTTGTAGAAGACATAATGTCTGCATTTAGAGAATCAACTAACGCATATTTAGATAAATTATCAAAAACAACCACTAAATATGAAAAGGCTTTGAAGGAGAGGAAAGAAAAGTTTGCCACCTCACATGAGGAATTTAAAGAAAACTTTACTTCTCATATCAATGAATTAAAAACCACTGTTATTTCTAATATTGAGAAAAATATTAAGGATAACAATGAAACAATTCAAAATCTAATAACTGAAAAAGAAAACAATTTCAAATCTGATGTTGAAGTTTTTTCAGATGAGTTCTCTAAAAGAGGAAGAGATGTTAGAGATGAGGTACCTAATGTTGTTCAGATTAACTATCAAGCTAGCCTAGAAAGATTACAAGAATTAGATGATCAGCTTAAATCATCAATTGCAAAAATTGAAGTGATTAACCAAGCTTTTCAAGGATTAGAGGAGAAACAGCTTCAAAAAGTATTTGGAAAAGAAGAGGGACCACGAATGGCTCAACTAATCGGAAGTATGAATAGAGATATTGAGCTAGTAAAGGAGAATGTTGGAAATAAAATGGAGGAAATGATTCAAACATTGACAAATTCAATGAATTCTTTGTCAAATGAGATATTTGAAAAGATGAATATAAGATTAGAAGATTTAGCAAGATTCACAACAGATACCCTTCAAAAAACCAAACAATCATTTGAAATTTCAAGGAGTGAAATTAGTAGCCAATTTACAGCATCTTCAGATGATATGAAGAGATCTATTGAAGAAACTTATACTACTTATGAAGAGCAATTTAATGAACTACAAGGAACAAGCACTAAATCATTAGCCGATGTAATAGGAGCTGAATCTAAAGCATTTTCTGATGTTACTAAATCCATAAGTAATTCATTGGATGAACTTCTCCAAGATCCAGATGCAACTGAAGATATTGAAGGTCAAACAGAAATTCATCTGACAATTCAAGACGGTCTAGAAGCTCTGCAAACAACAAAACAAGAAATTCTTGATGTAATGAAGAAAAATAATATCGAAGTAACAACTAATCTTCAAGAGTTACTTAAGTCAAACATTGACGATCATTCCAAATTAGTAACCAAAGCTACTTCCTCAATGGATGTAACAATGAAATCTTTGCAAAGTGAATTCAAATCTGCGAAAGAGGCTCTTGATACTGACATTTCTGTCACTCTAGATGAGGCTGCTACAAACTATAGTGCTCAAACAGCAAAGGTTGAAACCGAGATTAATGATTTAATTGAGCAAGAAGTCCAACAGTTCATCGAAGGTACTGAAGGTGTATTGGCGGAATTAAATGTTTCTCCTGAGAAATCATCATTATTAGATGAAGCACTTGCAAATACTAAGGGAGAGCTTCAAAAGCTTGGTTCAAATTATCCAAAATGGGTTAAAACTGACTCCGATGCATTTGCAACTAATTTGGACTCTTCCATAAAAGAATT
>JAGLOH010000314.1 GCA_023139025.1 Candidatus Heimdallarchaeota archaeon
TAGTACAACTCCATTTAATAAGAACTTAGAGCGAGGGATTATTATTGGGGGTATGTCTGCTCCAGGTGACCTTGATTATATCGATGTGAATAATGAAGAAGATGAATACTATTTCAATATAGAATTCAAATGATTACTTTGTATTCTGTTTTGGATGTGAATTAGATTGGATTTGGATGAATTATTAAACTTGAAGACACCTCCTAAAAAAGGTGATCTAACAGATGAAGATATAGCCAGATTATTCTTCAAATACAAAGGTCTTTTAAAAAAAATAGAAAGAGATGAAGCTTTTTGGGTAGCTACAAATGAACACATTACAATAGCTTATTCAAAGTTGGATAAACAAAAGAATGAACTTCAAGAAGCTCAAGAGCTGTTGGTTCGCAAAGAGAAGCTTGCAATTGTTGGTCTACTTGCATCTAGTTTAAGTCATGAACTTCGTAATCCTCTGGGAATTATTAGTAACACTGCTTATTTATTACAAATGGAACTTAAAGATGCTGATGAGATAATAAAGAAACATATTGATTTGCTTCAGAAAGAAGTAGATAGAAGTGTTGATATTATTACAGAAATATTGACATTTGCCAAAGTGAAAAAGCTAAAGCTTGTTGAAAGTGATTTAAACAAAATTCTCGAGGATGTTTTGAAATATATTGATGTTCCAGAAAATATTTCCATTGAAAACCAATTGGATCCTAATCTCCCCCACTTTCAATTAGATGAAGAGCAAGTATTTCGTGCTTTTCTGAATATAATTTCTAATTCTTTACAAGCACTAGAAGATGAAGGCAAAATAGTGTTAAAAACTAGTAAAATAGAAAATTTTGTTGTGATAAATATAACGGATAATGGGGTTGGAATACCTGAGGAAATTCTAGATAAGATTTTCGAACCTCTTTTTACTACTAAATCGAGAGGCATAGGGCTTGGATTAGCGATTGTGAAGGAGATTGTTGATCTCCATAATGGCTTTATTGAAGTAGAGAGTGAGGTTGGTAAGGAGACAACTTTTACCATTAGATTTCCAATAGATGTTCATTTGGATGGAAAATAATTTCGGACTCATTACAAATTCTACTTGTTGATGACGATTTGAACTTGACAGTGTCACTGAAAGATATACTGGAAGAAAAGAGATTTAATTTCGATATTGCAAATGATGGCTTCAAAGCTATTGAAATGATAAAAAGAATTTCCCTTATTTGAAGAGAAAATAAAAAAAAATGAAGAAATATCACTTATTCCTTCTTCTAATAACAACTAAAGTGGCTAAGAGACTTAACGAAACAACTGCAGGATGCAAAAACAAAGGTGTTTCTGTTGGGATTATGCATTCTATAAATGTCCAAGTGTCAGAATTATAGTCATAAGTCCATGTTTCATCATCTATGTCATAATAACTGGTTTCTGAACCACCGAATATGATGATTAGATCACTTTCAGAGTCATAAGCCATAGAATGTTTATATCTGAATGGTGAGGTACCCAAAGCATCTTTTTGTGTCCAAGTATTAGAATTATAATCATATGACCAGGTTTCTTCACCATATGGATTATCTGCATGATGATAGCCACCAAACATGATTATTCTATCACTTTCAGAGTCATAAGCCATTTTATAATATGTTCTTCCTTCAGGTCCAGATGCTGTAGTTAGGTTTTCCCAAGCATTGGTGTTGTAATCATATGACCAAGTTTCTGTAGAATAATACTCATCTCCCCAATACCCTCCAGATCCGCGTAAGTATCCTCCAAACATTATTACTCTATCACTTTCTGAATCATATGCCATGTCAAAGTTACCCCTTCCAGGCGGAGAAATTACTGGTGTTACGTTAGTCCAAGTATTTGCATTATAGTTGAACACCCAAGTATCATTGTAATGAATAGATTCTCCGAGTGGATTCGCATCTTTGCCCAAACCTCCACAGAATAGAACAATAACGTCAGATTCAGAATCATAAACCATAATACCTCCACCTCTCAAACCTGGATTTATAGTAGGAGCAGCATTCACCCAAGTATTATCGTTTGAATCAAATACCCACGTCTGATTTGATTCAACATCTTCTTCTGGAGATCCTCCATAAATAATAGTTTTATTTGATTCTGAATCATATGCCATCCCCATACCAATTTTTTGATAGGGATATTGATTTGCCGTTATTTTTTCCCATGTATTGGTATTGTAATCATATTTTACTGTTTCAGTAGTCCAATCATCATATCCTGATACGGTTAAACCTCCGTATACAATCATTCTATCATTTTCTGAATCATATACCATATTATGATATGCTTTTTGCACTACAGAACAAGATCCAATTGCAGGTGCTAAATTAACTGAAAGTATTAGTAGAGAGAGTATTGCAATTGCTACAAGAAGCATATTTGATTTTTTGTTTTTCTTTATCATTTTTTTCACCCATTAAAGCAATAAGAACTTTAACAAAATGATACTCTCATCTAAATACATGAAATATTGGTGAAATAAAAAGTAGAAAAGTTTCACAACTGTTCTGAAAAAATAATTTAAGAAATAGTGTAAACATTAAACTGGAGGAGTAAGCAAAGGATAAAGATCTTCTGCTAAAGCTGGACCAGCAATAGTGTAAGTGCCAATCCCTGAAAAGTCACTCCAAAAATTCCCCTCCATTGTTGAGCTATCGAACCAGAAATTACTAAATCCTGAGTCAAAAGCTTGAGTTGTTCCTTGATTATTGTCGATAAAACTATTGTGATGAATAATATTGAATTTTCCATTATAAATTACTATACCATAGTTTAAGTTATCAGATATGAGATTTTTAAAAATCGTACAATTTTCTGAGAAACCATATTCAGCTTTTCCTGTGAATTGAATGCCATAATCATTATTTGATATTTTATTAAATGAAATATTGAAGAATTTGGGTTTACCAGCAGTTAAACCATATTTGCTACCTG
>JAGLOH010000315.1 GCA_023139025.1 Candidatus Heimdallarchaeota archaeon
CCGTGATTCAATTATCCAATTTGAAAGATTTCAGACAATTCAAGAAATATATTATGTCGTAGAGGAAGAATTCTATCTATCAAACCCAGATTTGTGGTCAAAAGTATCAGCTGTTAAAAAGGTGCTAGATTTACCATTAAGAATCTTCACTGAAATATCAGAATATTCGCTAGAGGTATGGGAACACAATAATATCAAATATGTGCACCAACTCCTCTTCCTTCCAGATGAAGAAATAAAAGATCCAGTTCTTTACAGGTCAATTTCCACATATTCCTCTAAAATGCTAGAAATGCGTGCATTCCATTATTTTGCAAAACTACCATCATCCGTTTACAATTCTTCATTCTTCAGGAATATAGTTCAAGATTTTGAAGAAAAAACACTTTCAGATGTTGTGACAGACACAAAAGTTATTTCACTTCTACTCTCAAAAGATAAACACTCTCTTACTGATAATTATAATTTAACACTAATTCGAGCTCTTCTAGAACTTCCTATCAGAATAACTCCATTTTTCAATAGAATCAAGAAGATTAGAAGAGAGGAGTACAAAAATACTAAAATTGGTGATGTATTTGACATCGATTTGGTTGAACATTCAGCTTTAGCACCATTTTATAATAAATTGCAGGAAGTTGATTCTTTAAATAACATGGTTGCTGATTTGGCGGTTCCAATTTCCTCAATGGGATTACCAAGAGAATTGGCTTTAAAATTAAGTAAATCATCAATTAACACATTAATAGACTTCTTCTCAACACCAGTTAAAACAATTTCAGAAATAACAGGAATACCTCAAAGATATATTAGAGAAATTCAAGATAATCTTGATTATTCATTAATTCAATCATTTAAGAAAGCTCAAACCCATGACATTGTTGCTTCTGTACTCATAACAGATAAGCATATTGAATCCTTAAAGAAGATAGGTATTCTTGATATTGAATCACTTTACTACTCAGCTGAAACACAGAACGTGTCTTCAGTTTTACCAGCTGAAAACTATGCAAAAGTGAAGGAAATTCTATCAGGCTCAATTAGATTTATTGGCTTTTTGGCCTCTGATGAGATTAAAAGGCTAGAATTTTATAATATTAATTCTGTTATAGATTTAGCTTTATTAAACAAAAAAGAATTATTTCATATAACACAAAATCCAATTTACAAGGAATTTCATGCTCTAGATATTCTCTCCTTAGATGAAGTCGCAGAGAAGAGAGCAGAAACCGCTTTATCTTTAGATTTATTACCTTCAATAGAGGAAGATTATCTTGAGAAGATTAAACAATTGGGTATAAACTCAATTCAAGATTTCAATTCTAGAATGTCTGAATTAAGAGATTCTCATCCTCACTTAGTAAAGCTTGATGTATTTCGTGATGTTCAGTTATATCTTTCATCAGTTGCCTTCCTTGGATTGAATAATCAACAAGTACAGAAATTAGTTTATTCTGGAGTGGGAGATATACTTTCATTCATTACTGAAGATGTTTCAACCATTGCAATAATTCTGGACATGGAAGAAACGGAGGTACGAAAGTACCTAGATAAGATAAACTCTGAAAATCTTCTTGAAGAAATAGAAAAGAAAGGAGTAAAACTGACAGACTTTCCTGTTCTTTCCAAATCAACTGTGAACTATCTACTAAAATCTGATAGGGATCTGGTTCAAGATGTCTATAGTCAATATTATCAAGCATTTACAATTGCTAATGTTTCTGATAATGTTTTGAGGGACTTCCTTAACAGCTGTAATGTATCAATTTACCGCATTAAGGAGTTGTCACCAGAAACAAAAATAAAATTATCACAAATGGGTATTCTTAGAGTTATCGATTTCTTATGCACTAATGACTCAGAATTAAAGAATGCTTTAGGTGGGAAAATTAGTAAAGAAACCAACGAAGTTCGAAGGGGTAATTTCACTCTGATCAAGGGAACTGAACTGCTACTAAATGAACCAATTCTCAATATTTTAAGGGATCTTTATTTTGAACCATCGAAGAAAACTGTTGAGGATTTGTTTGGGTTTGTTCCTGAACATTTATTGCAATTTACTGAAACTGAAAGAATAGAAAAAATCACCAATATATCATTTGTTGAGCAGTTAGTAAGTTTCCTGAGCTTGAGTACTCTTTCTCTTACATATTTTGACATTGAAACCAAAACAGTTCTTTGGAATATGGGGATCAAACATGTGATTGAACTAATCTCAACAAATATACAAAATCTCGAAGATATTCCAAGAGAAGTAATTAGAGCTATTAGAGAGTTTCAACGCAGCTTCAATCTAAGTGTTAGAATGTCAGAAACATTTTCCCCATATATTGAACAAAAACTTAGTTTACCTAAAGAAATACGTGGAAAATTCAAGACCTATGGACTAACCACTGCTCTATTCCTTTTTGATTTTATGCACCATCCTTTGTTTGAGTTAACAAATAAAGAGAAAAATATTCTAAGTACTGCTACAGCAAACTTATTCAAACCTGTTACTTGGTTAGTAGATCAATCAGATTTCAAACTAGAAGACTTAACTGTTTTTAGAGATAAAAAGGTAACCAACATCATTTCCGCTCTCTTAATGCTGGATGATGATAAACAATCAACTGATACCAGATATTTCTCTGAACAGTTTCATTCTAAATTTAAAGAAGTGGTCAATGAGAACATCTTCAAAATTAAACCTCCAGAATGGTCACTTAAACTTACTGACTTAAATCTCATCAAAGATCAAAAACATTTGAGGAAGCTAAAAACAGCCAAAATACTATATCTGGATGAACTGCTTTCTTTGGATAGTCGAATTATTGAAAATCATTCTGTTTATGAGGAGTTAAGGTCGATTCTATTATCACTAGAGAATTTCAGTGTTGCATCTATAGATTGCTTATCTGTATCTAATGTTAAGAAACTGAAACAAAAAGGTGTAAGAAATGTATTCC
>JAGLOH010000316.1 GCA_023139025.1 Candidatus Heimdallarchaeota archaeon
GTGATTTTCTTTGTTTTGCTCCAATAAAACAAATATTCGAAGAAAATAAATGAGGAAAAGGTGTTTTTAAATGAAAAAATACAAAATTGCAGTTTTACCAGGTGATGGTGTTGGTATTGATGTAACAGAAGCAGCGATGAAAGTTCTGAAAGCTGTTGGATTCAGTGAAAAAGCTGACTATACATATGGGGACATAGGTTGGGAATTCTGGTGTAAGGAGGGAAACCCTTTACCAGATAGAACAATTGAGCTTTTAAAGAATTCAAACTGTTCTTTGTTTTCAGCAATCACATCAAAACCTAAAGAAGAAGCTGAAAAGGAATTAGTTCCAGAATTACATGGTAAGGGGTTAGTTTACTTCAGTCCTATTGTGAGATTACGACAACTGTTCGACCTTTATATCAACTTACGTCCGTGTAAAGCTTATCCAGGTAATCCTCTTAATTACAGGGATGATATTGATCTAGTAGTTTTTCGTGAAAATACTGAAGGACTTTATGTCGGAATCGAATGGCATCCTGTCCCAGAAGCAGTAATGAAAACAATTATTGAAAATCATCCCAAGGCAAAACGATTTGAAGAAGCGAATCTTGATGATGTAGCCATATCTACTAGAATATTCACTCGAGAAGGAGTTCAACGCATTCTCAAGGCTAGTATGGATTATGCGAAGAAGTTTGACTACCCAACTGTAACTGTTGTAGAAAAACCAAATGTTATCAGAGAAACAAGTGGTTTGATGGTACGAGAAGCAAGAAAATTGATACAGGATTATGACAATGTAGAATTGTGGGAAACGAACATCGATGCAATGGCAATGTGGCTAGTAAAAAATCCTCAGAACTATGGTGTTTTAGTATCATCTAACATGTTTGGAGATATTGTTTCAGACTTAGCAGCTCAGATAATAGGTGGGTTAGGTTTTGCTTGTTCAGGAAACATAGGAGAAAATTTTGCTGTTTTTGAGCCAACTCATGGATCTGCTCCCAAGTATGTGGGGATGAATAAAGTAAACCCAATTGCACAAATTCTTGCTGCAAAAATGATGTTGGATTGGTTAGGTGAAAAAGACATGGCCAACAAGATTGAAGATGCAGTGGCAGCTGTAGTAGTTGAAGGAAAATATCGCACTTATGATATGGGTGGAAATACAACAACTTCTGAAATGGCAGATGCCATTTGTGAGAAAATAAATGCTCTTTAACTTATTTTCTTCCTTTATTTTTTTCTTACATCATTTTCTATGAAAATCAATGCACCATAAATACATAAGGATAATCTTATTACTTCTTTATTGATTGGTGAAACAGAGCGAAATGACTAGCTTCACACTTATTGAAAAAATCATTAGAAATCGTACAGATGTTTCAGATGGTGAGATTTATCCAAACAATATAGTATGGGTTAATCTTGATTTGGTTACAGCAAGAGATTATGCAGGACCTCAAGTCATAGATCTATTTCAAAAAAATTATACTGGTTCTAAAACATTCAACAATGAAAAAATTATCTTTACTCCTGACTGTTATCCTTATGGCAATGATCCAAAACATGCTAAAGATCAAGAAAAAATTCGTGTATTTGCCAAAGAACATGGAATCAAGGTAACTGATCTCGGATCAGGTATAGGTTCTCATCTATTATTTCGAAGAGGTTTTTCAAAACCAGGAGATATAGTTATTGGAGCTGATAGCCATTATAATATTCTTGGAGCTTTAGGAATCTTAGGGCAAGGAGCAGGAGATGTCATGCTTGCTTTTGCTTTGAAAACAGGAAAATCATGGATAAAAATTCCTGAAACTGTAAAAGTTATCTTAAAGGGAGATTATGAGTGGCCAACAACAGCAAAAGATTTAGCTCTTTATGTTCTTAAAGAACTTCATGAATATGGAATTACAGGAAAAGCTGTTGAATTCTATGGTGAGATTATTGACAAGCTATCAATTGAAGAAAGAGTCACTTTATGTTCTCTGATTACAGAAGCATCAGGTGTTATTGGATTTGTACCTGATGATAAAATTACAACTGATTATTACTCCGAGATTGGAATCGAGATAGAAATGATATCCGCTGATGAAGATGCAAGATACGTCTCAGAACTAGTCTTAGATATTCAAGATTTAGGCCAATACATCGCATGTCCTCCACATCCACATAATGTCAAAAAAATTGAGGAAGTAATTGGTACTCCCATAAATTCTATTGTTATTGGTTCTTGTACAAATGGAAGTTCAGCTGATATTCATGATGTTGCAAAGATACTAAAGGGACACAAAATCAACCCAGATGTGAGATTTGGAATAGTTCCTGCTACTAGAGAGGATTTCGTTTCAATCAATCTAAATGGCGATATGACAATAATTCTAGAATCTGGTGGAAACTTCTTTGGTGCAGGTTGTTCAACCTGCGCAAAGGGACAATATGGCTTAACCGGGGGTGAAACAGCTGTAACTTTAACAACAGGAAACAGAAACACCCAAGGCAAAATTGGTCCCGCAGATGTTTATTTAGCTAGTCCTGTTGTAGCCGCAGCTACGGCAATTGAAGGAAAAATTGCTGCTCCTAAAGAGGTGGTTAAGAGATGAGTAAAAAAACAATCAAAGCAAAAGCAAAGCTAGTCATAGTAGATGACGTTGATACCGACCAAATATTTCATCAATCCTTACTAACAATTCATGACCCCAATGAAATAAAACCACATATTTTCGGAAATCTTGAAGGGTATAAGAGTTTTGGAAAGGAAGACAATGTTGGGAAAATATTAGTAGTTGGTAAAAATTTCGGTAAAGGATCCACAAGACAACAAGCTGTAACAGGATTTATAGCTCATGGAATCACAGCAATAGTTGGTGAATCTTTTGGACCAATTTATTATAGTAATTCTGTAAATTCAGGTTTACTCCTTGTTGAAGTACCAGGAATATCTGAATTCAACGTTAAAGAAG
>JAGLOH010000317.1 GCA_023139025.1 Candidatus Heimdallarchaeota archaeon
AGAGTTAGATTACTCTTTCTTTAAGATTTTTTGCATGAATTTTTTTGTAATGAAAGGTAGATAAACAGAATTCTAGCATTCTTTCTTCTTTTAAAAAGTTAATTTATTTCACAAGATGATTTAACCTTAAAAAGTAGATAAAATTAAAAAGAAGGTAAATAGAAGAAATACAATTTCTCTATTTTTTCCTCCTAATGAATATACTAATTGCAAAGAAAAGTATCTGTGTAACTAATAGTATTCCAAACAGAACGAGCCCTTCATTAGAGATAAAAGGCAGTAAATCGTTAGCTGAAATTTCAACTTGTACAGGTGCGACATCAGAGAGAGAACTGTTTCCAAAGACATTTCCAGCAACAACAGCATAATAATAGGCACCATCGACACTTATAGTATCAGTGTAATTACTATTAGTAATTATTGTTAATGGAACTAAGCCACTACTAGATGTAATATAAGTTGTTTCACGATAAAGATAGTAAGTAGATGCTCTAGCAACATCATTCCAATCAACATTAATAATACCAGAAGTACTAAAGATAGGAGAAGCCGTTATATATGTCGGAGCTAAAGGAGAACCAACGAATCTATTGTAAAAGATATCAGAATCCGTACCAGAACTATTATAATCAGTTTGATCAGTCCAAGCAATATGTACAATATCAAAAACATCCACAGCAAGAGAAGGATGAAAAGAACCACTTGTACTATCAGTAGACGCTACCTCAGTAAGAGACCATGAAGAGGTTGAAGAGTCCAACATTTTGTAGAAAATGTCATGATCAGTACCAGAACTATCAATATCTGTTTGATCTAACCAAGCAATATGTACTGTACCAAAAGTATCCACAGCAAGAGAAGGATTTTGAGAATCATCTGTACTCTCTGTGGAAACTACTTCTGTGATGGACCATATAGAAGTAGAAGAATCCCTGCGTTTATAGAAAATATCTGTATCACTTCCAGCTCCATCATAATCAGTGAAATCATACCACGCTAAATACACATTACCTGCAGAATCAGTTGCAAGAGAAGGATTGTTAGAACTTCCTGTACTTTCTGTAGAAACTACCTCTGTAAGAGACCAAGAAGAGGTAGAAATGTCCCAACGTTTATAGAAAATATCTGCATCACTTCCAGCTCCATCATAATCAGTGAGGTCATACCATGCAATATGCACTGTACCAAAAGTATCGACAGCAAGAGAAGGGAATTGAGACCAAGCAGTACTCTCACTAGATACTACCTCTGTAAGGGACCATGAAGAGGTAGAAGAATTCCATAATTTATAGTAAATATCAGGATCTGCTTCACCGTCATCATCTGTCCAATCATTCCAAGCAACATAGATGCTACCAAACTGGTCAACAGTAAAACTAGGATCAGCTGAATCACCTGTGCTTTCAGTAGAAACTACCTCAGTAAGAGACCATGTTGAGGTTGAAGAGTTCCATAATTTATAGAAGATATCAGCATCACTTCCAGCTCCAAGATAATTTGTCCAATCATGCCACACAATGTGAACGTTATTTAATTCATCAACAGCAAGACGAGGATTATTAGAATGACCTGTGCTTTCAGTGGAAACTACCTCAGTAAGAGACCATGAAGAGGTAGAAGAATTCCATACCTTGTAAAAAATATCTTGATCAAAACCACTACCATCATAATCAGTAAAGTCCCACCAAGCTATGTGAATGTTACCTAGATTGTCAACGATAAGAGAAGGATCAGTAGAAGCACTTGTACTTTCTGTTGAGATTACCTCAGTTTCTGTCCACCAATACGAAGAAAGATCATAAACGGTTGTTAACTCATTAGCAGGAAGAGATTGTAAACCTAAACTGTTCAAACCACTTCCCATAATAACTCCAGAAGCGATAATTGAAACAATAAAAAAAACCAAAACACTTTTTTTCATGTTTGAAGTATTTAAATTGCAATTTTAAATCTTTTTAAACTATTAAAGAACTAAAACTCAGTTTCTAAAATTAAATATTGTAATTACTAATTTGAGACTTTTCATGATTTAAATTAAGAATTATTAGAAAAAGGAAAATAAGAAAAGAGTTAGATTACTCTTTCTTTAAGATTTTTTGGAAAATATTCTTGCTTCTGGCAAATTTGATAATAACCCAGAAGAGAATACCAAGAGCTGCTGCGGCTGCAAGTATGACAATAATTATCCAAACATATTCATTATCAATACCTTCGAGTTTGAACCATGCATCATGGAGAATACCTTGACCACTAGAAATTTTAGCGAGTAATCCCATAAACATTGAAGCAGTAAGGGACATAACTACTAAGAGAGTATTAATGCTTGGACCAGCGGTGTCTTTGAAGGGATCACCAACAGTATCACCAGTGATAGCAGCTTTGTGAGTTTCAGTACCTTTACCACCAAGATTGCCGTCTTCTATCCATTTTTTGGCGTTATCCCAACTTCCGCCTGAGTTAGACATGAATATTGCGAATACAAATCCTGATAGTATTGCTCCTGCTAGGAATGCTCCTAGTGCTGCTACACCAAATATTATACCTACTAGAATTGGTGTCACTATCGAAATTACACTTGGTAGTATTAATTCTCTTAAAGCACCTTTTGTTGCAATGGCAATTGTTCTATTGAAATCAGCTGGTTCTGTACCTTTCAATATACCTGGCTTTTCTTCAAATTGTCTTCTGATTTCTTTGACCATTATAGCTGCATTTTTCTGTACTGATAAGACTAATAGAGCTGAGAATACAGCTGGTACTACTACACCTACGAACGCTCCAATAAGCACTTTAACATTGAGTAGATCTATTGATACTATTCCTGCTTCTTGTATGAATGAGAATAACAATGCAAGTACTGCTAGATTAGCAGCTCCAATTGCAAATCCTTTGGTTATTGCTTTTGCTGTATTTCCTGCTGAATCTAAAGTATCAGCT
>JAGLOH010000318.1 GCA_023139025.1 Candidatus Heimdallarchaeota archaeon
ATAGAGAAATCTCCTGTAATCATATTTGAATGTCCCATACCCATTGGAAAACCTTCAATGAAAATAGCTTCATCATAAGCTGCAATTTGTTCATCTATGTTTTTAGTACCAGGTTGTAGAACAAGTTTGTTAGGTGATATAGCAGGCATATTTTCATAACGTGTTGGTTCAGTTCTTTGAGCATTTCCAGTACTTTTAGTTCCGAAAATAGGTCCATAGAAATTGTCAAACAGAAAGCTCTTTAGAACACCATCTTTTACGATTTCAGTCTTACCTATAGTTGTCCCTTCAGCATCAATAGCCTCTGAAGAAATCTTTGTTGGAATAGTACCATCATCATTCAATTGGAAATCTTTGGTTGCAATTTGTTCATTCAATTTATGCATCAAAGGATTTTGTTTTTCGACTACAGTTCCACCATTAAGTCCTACTTGAAAAGTTGTACTTAATAACATTGAAGCTGTTAAGGGTTCCCAGATTGTGGGAATTTTAAGAGATTCTCCGAGAGGTTTTGAACCTAAGTGTTTGAATGATTTGTTGATTGCATTCTTACCTAATCCACTTAAATCTTGTATAGTTCTACCAACTTTGAAGTCAAAACCTGTTGAACGTTCTCCTTGGCCCATTGCAACAGAGTACACTGTACCATAATGAGCAGTATTAAGAGAGGAGACAAGACATCCTTCAGTTGTTGCTACAGCGAAACCACCCCATTGAGTGCCCACTTCGATATCTGCACCAACTAACCTTTGATCGTCAATATCTGTTTCTTTAACTAAACGAGCTAAATGTCCAACAAGAGTTTCAGAGTCAAGTTCAGTAATGTTTGTATCTAAAATTCCTTCTTTTCCAGGTTTACTTTCAGAAATAAAACCAGAAAATCGAGGGTCTTCAGGTCGGTTTTTGGCTATTTTATGCGCATTAGCTAAAGTCGATTTAATGGAATCAGGTGCAAATCCTGCACATGTAGCAAAACCAACTTTTTTACCTTCAGCAACACGGATACCAATTCCTTGAAGTATACCGTCTCGGCATTCAGTTTTTCCTTTGGAATATTTAACTTCGGTTAGAGAATTCTTGATGATATAGGCTTCAGCTGTTTGAATATTCATATCTTTTGCATACTTTAGAGCTAAATCAGCTACTTCCAGTATTTCAGAACGTAATTTTTCTAGTACCATTTTATTCGCCCCCAACTAGCACTTCTTCGACAACGATGCTAGGTCCACCGAGTCCAACTGGTAATGGATATTGGCCACCTTTGCCACATCCACCAAAGTACGAAGTAAAGAGATCCATTTCTTTTCCCACACCACTAATTTGGCTTATGAAATCCAAAATTTGACCAGATAATGCTGCATCTTTTATTGGTGTTGTAATTTCTCCTTTTTCTATTAGGTAGCCTCTGCTACATTTGAATAAGAACGCTCCATCTAAGCCAGCTTGACCGCCAGATGTGCCAACTGCATAGATACCGTCACCAACCATTTCAACTGATTCTTCAATACTTAGATCTCCTGGTTTGAAGTATGTATTTTTCATCCTTGGGATACTTGGGTACATGAATGTAATTGCCCTACTATTACCTGTTGTTTCAGTGTTCATCTTGTTTGCTGTACTTCTATCGTGAAGATATCCTACAAGCATTCCTTTGTCCATCAAAACAGTCTTTCCTGTTTTAGTACCTTGATCATCATAAGGTAAGAAGAATCCTCCATATTCAGTGATACCTTCATCAATAATGGTAGCATGTTCACTTCCTAATTGTTCTCCGACTCTATCTGAAATGGGAGACATCCCAGTTATAACAAAGTCAGATTCAGACAAGTGACCAAAACTTTCATGAGCTAAAACACCAGCCATTCTCGGTCCAACAAGGGCTCTTTGTTTTCCACCCGGTGCTGCTACTGCTTCAGTTTGTTCTTTGCAGTATGTTCCAGCATTAGTTCCAATAGTTTCAGGATCTTTTCCTTTTAGTTTGAAAAATTCCATTCCTTGTGATTGCCCTTCTCCATCTGAACCTCTTGCTTGAGTTGTTTCTGTCATTGCTATTGCTGCAATTCGTATATCAAACAAAAGAGGAGTCCAGTAGATTTCAGATTGTTCTGAGTTTACAAATAATTTATTTCCCCAGAGTTCTCCCCATAATCCTACGGTAGACTGGGTATCAACTTGTTCTTTTGCACAAGCTACTCCTCGTTTTAACATTTCTAGTTTTTCTTCAAATTCAACATCCTTTGGATGTATTTTCACTTTATGTTCAATAGAGTCCTTAATGGTAGGTCTATCTGTATATTTATGCTTGAATGTTAAAAGGGATTCAGTAGATTTAGCTATTCCTAAAGCTCTTTTTGTTGTTTCCTTCAAAGCATCAGCTTCTAGTATTGGTGTAAAGGAATACCCAGGCGACCCATTAATGTAGGTCATAATTCCTATTCCTCTACGTTGCTTTGTGGATGATTCTTTGACTTGTTCATTTGTATAATTAATAGTTGTTAGAGTCAAATCATCATACCTTGCTTCAACAAAATCAGCTCCAAGTTTATGACCATGATCTACTGCTTTATGTAAAAGATCTAAGACATAATCTTTCTCCAATTTTTTTCACCTTTTTGGTTAAAATATATTTTGAATTGTTGTAAAAATCATAGGGGAATTTATAAAAGTATACTAAACTGATTGGTTTCAATCTTTAACTTCTTCATAAATAATAAAACGGTTTCAGATTCTATTAATAGTAAAAGTGAAACAACAACATTTATCTATTTACTCAAGTAAATCAAAAGGTTGAATATAATGAAGAAACTTGCAGACAAGAGAAAAATATTTAGGATGTCTTTTTTTGAGATGCATTTCATTTCAAAAATTATTCTGCTTCTCTGCATTCCCTTTGTAAGTGTTATAGCTTTATTATCAGCATTAGAAGAATGGTTTC
>JAGLOH010000319.1 GCA_023139025.1 Candidatus Heimdallarchaeota archaeon
TTTCCTTGGATTTTATTAAATTTTTAGTATAATTACACCAATTTCAATCTACTTATTTTTGAAAAGGAAATATTAAATATAAGTTTCACTAAAATATTATTAATGTCTATAATAAAATTCTTTGATGACATGGAAGTAGATAATTTTCTGTGGCTCTCAGCAGCTTTTGTTATATTATTCGCTTCTGGTTTCGTAATAGGATTCATAAGAGACTATTTATGGATGATAATTCTCGCAGCTTCAGTAGCTGGTTTGTTCATTATATGGTGTTCTATGTATATTATCATCAACTGGCAGGAATTAAAGAAAGAAAAAGAAATTCTAGTTGAATTGCCCAGTTTTCCTGAACCAGATTTCTGTGACATGTGTAGCAAAGAATTGGAGGGAGGAGAAAGAAGGACTGATGGTGAGTTCTTGATAATTATTTGCCCTCATTGTGAAGCTGAGAATATAGTATCTAGCGAAAGTAAGATACAAGAAGTAGAGAAAACAATTGAGGAAGAAGCAGAGTAAATATGTCAAGAAAATTTCCAATAGTCAAATTCTTAGTTATAGCTTATTGTCTCTCACTAATAAGTCTCTTATTGATAGAAGGATATGATATTACAAAAAATGGTAATCTTCCCAGTTTTGTAATGCTCTTCATTATTCCACTAATAGTTAGTATTATAGTATTAGCTGCATGGATATCTAAAGGATTTAAATTATGGTTTTATAAGAAGAAAATCAATATCGAAAACAGTTTTTATGAGGTGATAGGAGTATTATTGCTTCAAGCAGCTTACTGTTTCGGTTTAACTGCAGCTTGGTATAATCTTACTTCCATAGATTTAACCGCTCTCTTTGTTTATGTCTTCGCTGTTATTATTCCTACAACAATTTTCCTAATTTATTTCGTAAACTTGTTCAGAAAAAGACTAGATGGAAATCAAATAATAGAAGATGATGTTGTTAAGAAATCTTCAAAGAGACAGCTAAAGGCAAAACAAGAGATCAAACTTGATTTTGATTCTCTTATTCAACTTCCTGGTTTCACTTCAGAGGATATAATAGAAAAACTTGAACAAAGTGTTACATATAATGTACCGAGTAATCATAAGTTCTATGAGGTATTTACACGATTAAAAATAGAATATTATAGTTCTTTTAAGGCACTTCGATTAGTTATAAAATTGAGGAGCGATTCACTACTTTCACTAGATATACAAAGAAAAGATAGTGCTTTTACTTTTCAGAGAAATGAATTCGTTATTCCTAGGTTGGCTAATGCCTTTGTGTTAAATTCCCCGACTCCAAATGTTTGGAAGAGTCTTTTCAGGGATACATTACTCAAGGAAAACTTAGCACTTTTACGCTCAAATTTAGAACAGTTTTCTCTAAAAGGTCAATATATTGAAGCAATAGTATATTCAAGCAAAGCAATACTCCAAGTCTTAAACTGGGTTGTAGATCTTAATCCTTCAATGGAGAAGATGTCTGGTTCAATTCAAGTTTCCAAAGCAGAAGCAATGCTTTGTTATAACTGTCAGGATCCTTTTGATCCTCTTGAAGATGTTTGTACTAAATGTGGAAGTTCTAGACCTAGATGTATTGTGTGCTTTCAAGATTTGAAACCTGAGATTGACACTGATGTTGTAATTCTTCCTTGTTGTAAAATCTATGCTCATAAAGAACATATGATTGTTTGGTTGAGAAAGAAACCAAGTTGTCCCAATTGTCATGCAGATTTAAGTAGATGGATAAACAAAATAGGAATATAAAAAAAGGAGTAAATATAAGTAATAGATAGAAAAAAAGGAGTTGACAATGTGGTTGATTATACTGATTTCTTATACTTCATTCTACTTGTAGTTGTAGCTTTGATTGCAATCCCCATAAGGAGAGCACGCAGAAGAAAGAGATTAGATAGAGCTAGACGACCTACATATGTTAGCTATACACAAACACAACCAACCTCTTATGCTTATCAACAAAAACCACAGATTGATTTTAATAGAATTCTAAGAAACCTAAAAATAACAGATGATTCAAACGTTGATAGAGCATTAAATGGAATTCAAATAAAAATTCCTGTTGATAATTCATACTCTCTTTTTTCAGATATTAAGATAATTCAACATCGGAACAATGCCATCAAAATCTATGCAACTTTATCTAAAATAATACCTTCTGATTTGGAAGTAAAGAATAAGCAAAAGGTTTTTTCATCAGGTGTAAATGAGATTCACGTTCCTCAACTAGCTAATGTTTATTCTATTTCTACTGAAAAGGGAGAAATGTGGGTAAACATTCTTGCAATAAATAAATCTGTAGATCATCTTTTATCCTTACAAAATGAATTGGAATATTTCTATCTAAAAGAAGATTATTTTGAAGCTGTAGTCTATTCTGAAGCTGGAGTTTTCAGTATTCTAAATTTTATCAAGTTCTTACATTTCAATATTAAGAATCTCTTCATTGATACAAAAGAATATGATGTTGAGCAATTGATGTGTTACAATTGTGAGGATCCTTTTGATCCATTAGAGGAGGAATGCGATAAATGTTCAGCACCTCGTCCTCGATGCTTAATCTGCTTTCAAGATCTAAAACCTTCAGAAAAACAAGAGGTTGTTCGATTACCTTGTTGTCAGATTTATGCCCACAAAGCACACATACTTACATGGCTAAAGAAGAATAAGAAATGTCCAAACTGTCATGAAGACATAAGTCATTGGGCAAAAAAACTTATGCTTTGATAATAAAATTTGAATTTAAGAAAAAGTTGGGAATAATTGATGTGGGACCTGGATCAAACCGTTTTAGGAGTAATGCTTGCTATTGTTTCTGTAATTGTTCTTGTTCTTTTTGCTATATTTTACCATTTCAGATATAGAAGAAGAAAGCATCCGCATAACAAAGATACAGTAAGAAAGAAATTCTTTAAAAAAA
>JAGLOH010000032.1 GCA_023139025.1 Candidatus Heimdallarchaeota archaeon
TCCACTAGCTCCAATAAGAAAGAGTTTTTCTTTAGAGTGAACTTTAAAAGATACACCCCTAAGAGCTTGAGTCTCGATTTTTCCAGTTTGGTAGATTTTAATGATATCTTCTGCAACTAAAAGAGGGATTCCATTTTCCTCATTTTGTAGAGTTCCATCCCCTCTGGATTTTCCTGAGTAAGTAGCCATTCTAAACATCTCTATCTAAACTTGCACACTAATAAAATTGTTCATGGGATTAAATTTATATTTCCTAATAAGCAAGCTAAAAAGGTTAAACTAAAAGTTACAGTTTTAAAATAAAGTAGGGAAAAGTGCCAAATTTACATGCACTTTCGTTTATTTTTCTGTAGTGATAAACTGTTCTAACTCAGGTTCTTGTCTTGATTCAATGAATTTAACAATTCTTCTATATAAGAAATTCTTATTCTTCCAAATATTATCAAGATTTCCAATAATCAAGAGAATCAAATAGATTGCAAAGAAAGGTACTAGAAAGAGTAACCAAATTGTAAGAGTTACTGCTATTGGATGATACTGCCCTTCTCCTCCATGTTCTAAACCGTATATAAGAAATTGATTGTCTCTCCGGTCAACAAATAATGAATAAAATAGTTTTTTGAATTCTAAAACTAGTTCTCCTGTCATTAATGCCATTTCAATACCTATTATTAGTGCGAAGAGAGCGACTAACATCAAGAAAGTTTTAGCTGATGGGATATGTTTTTTTTTCTTAATAATTTTAAACATAATGAAATTGTATATACCAGAAATTATTGCTCCAAGAATTAAGGGCATAATTACAAGCCATATATAAGTTCTAGTAAATTTTGGTTTATCTGGATTTACAATTTGAGATCCCCATATATCTTGAATACTAAAGTATCTACTTGGATCAAAAGCTTGTTCTGAAGAGGTTAAGAAAAATCCACTATCCGAAAGCAGGAAAAGTGAAACGCCTAATAAGATAACCATGATGGGGGCAAAGAACCATACAAATACTGGTTTTGCAATCAATCTTAAAGTAGCATCTTGACCTGTATTTAACCCATATGTTAAAAATATATTAATCCAATATGAAGGCCCTTCCCAGAAACTACCTCCTCTGAAAGTGTTTGTAAGTCCCATTGTTAAAACGCTGACAAACCAAATACTTATAACTAGTATTCCTAATGGTGAATGGATTTTTTTCCAAATAGCTCTAATAACGGCAAGAAACCAATCCTTCCAAACTTCCCCAAATGAACGGGGACTTAAATCTGTGGAGCTAATTTCACTATCTTCAGCTTCAATATTTTCCGTTGCCATGGCAATGTCACTTTGTGTTTTACAATAGACATTTTAAACCTTTTCTCTTTATTTGTATTTTTACGTTTAAAAAAAAGACTCAACCCAAATGCTTTAAGTGTATGAAATTTTTTTGAGTTTAGCGTTTAGAGGACTGTATAATGAGTGAAGAACACACATTGTCATTAAATAGTTGTGGAATAGATGTTGGGACTACAACCTCACATCTAATTTTCTCTAAACTTAAATTGGAGAAGATTTATACTCCACAAGGAGTGAAATTCGAAGTTACTGAAAGGGAGATTTTATTCAAGGGAAAAATTATTTTAACACCATTGATGGATGGAGTGAATATCGATTATCTCAAACTTGTTGAATTTCTCAAAGAAGAGTATGAGCGAGCAAACGTCTCTATAGATGATATAGATACTGGGGCAGTCATTATAACTGGTGAGAGCGCGAAAAAGGAGAATGCAGAAGAATTAGTTAAATCACTAGCTCATAAAGCAGGGAAATTTGTTTGTGCTGCTGCAGGACCTAATTTTGAATCAGTAATTGCTGCTATGGGTTCAGGCGCAGTTTTGTATTCCAAAGAATCAAAGAAAACCGTCATGAATATTGATATTGGGGGAGGAACTTCTAATATTGCAATTGTTAAAGCAGGTGAGGTAGTTGAAGCTTCTTGTGTTAATGTAGGTGGAAGGTTGATAGCTTTTGATGATAAGAATAAAATTATTCGAATCGAAGCTCCTATTAGAAATCTAGAAGACAAGATGGGAATCAAATTCGAGTATGGCTTAAAGGTTACTGAGGAACAGAAAAGAGAAATGGCAAAAATATTAGCAGAAAGCCTTTTTGAAGTTCTAAATCAGAAAATAGAATCAAAAATAGCTAAAAATCTGTTGATGACAAATCCCTTAGATTTCACTGAAAACATAGATGAACTAGTTTTCTCTGGTGGAGTTGCAGAATATATCTATAATAAAACTGATCATGATTTTGGAGATTTAGGTAAATATCTAAGCGAAGAGATAGTAAAAATTGTTGACGCTCAAAAAATCAAACTTCATGAACCAATAGAACTTATTCGTGCAACTGTCATAGGTGCAGGTCAATATACTCTTCAAGTTTCAGGTGTTACTACACACATCTCCGACTCAGAAATTCTTCCTATTCATAATATCCCTGTTCTTGAACCTAAGCTAGATAATAAAGGTATAACTGAAGAAAGTGTGAAAAAGGCTATTTTGAAAAGCTTCAATCTTTTCGATGTCAAGGAAGGTGAGGGCACTGTTGCTTTATCATTTAAAGGCGCAATAGGAGGTTCTTATGCTGGATTAACCACTTTTGCTAAAGGTGTAGTTAGTGCTATTCCTAATACGATCAGAAAAAAACAACCAATAATTATGATCTTTGATAGGGATATTGGAAATTCTGTAGGCAATGTAATGAAAAGAGAAACTGAAGCTAAAGAAAACATTATTTCTGTGGATGAAATTAATGTTCAAGAGGGAGACTTCATCGATGTTGATAAACCTAAAGCCGGGGGACAAGTAGTCCCTGTAGTTGTGAAGTCATTAGTTTTTTCAAATTAGAATCGCTACCAAGCTATTGCTAGTCCATCAGCTCTTGGACTTGTTCCTCCACACAACACTCCACTTTTACTATCGCGTTTAATAATTTGCCCTCTGCCGAATATCATTCTAGCTATCCCTGAAGTGGGAATAATCTCATGTCCCATGCTCTTTAGTGCACTCATTGTTGAATCAGATATTCCATCTTCAAGAGCAACATTTCCACCACTTGTTCCATCTCTTATGGTGAACCTTGGTGCATTTAGCGCTTGTTGAGGGTTCATACCGTAATCAACCATGTTAATGATTACTTGAGCATGTCCTTGAGGTTGATTGAAACCACCCATAACACCAAAACTAGCATAAAGCTCTCCATCTTTGGTAGCCATGCCTGGAATAATTGTATGATATGGTCTTTTGTTAGGAGCTAAAACATTAGGATGACCAGCTTCTAAAGTGAAATTCGCTCCTCTGTTTTGAAGAGTGAAACCGCATCCTTGAGGAATTAACCCTGTACCAAAACCCATGTAATTAGAATTGATGAAACTACAAGCATTTCCTTTACTGTCTGCTACTGAGAAATAAACAGTGTCTGAACTTGTAAAAGGCGAACCCCTTTCTGTGTCTACAGTTGCTTTAGTTAAATCGATCAGTCTTCTTCTTTCTGTTGCATAATCTTTGGAGATTAGTTCCTTAATTGGAACATTCACAACATCTGGATCTGCTACATACCATCGTGTATCAGCAAAAGCTATTCTCATAGCTTCTATCATTACATGCAAGTGTTCTACCGAAGAGTGATTCATTTTTGCTAAATCAAATTCTTCTAAAATGTTCAGTGCAATTAGTGCAGTAATTCCTTGTCCATTAGGAGGAATTTCGAATACATCTACTCCTTTGTAATTAGTTGATATAGGTTCATCAAATGTGTTATGATGTTTTTTCAAATCATCAAGAGACATTACTCCATTGAAAGACTGTATGAGGTCAATTATTGCTTTTGCAATTCTCCCCTCATAGAATCCTTTTTTCCCATGCTCAGCTAAAGTGCGGAATGTTTGCCCCAAAGCTGGATTTTTCATTATCTCTCCTTCCTTAGGTGCTTCACCATTGAGGAGCATCTCTTTACCATAGGGTCCTTTTTTAATCAACAGCTCACTTCGTTTCCAAGCTAAAGCAGTAAATGGAGCTACTGGGAATCCACCTTCTGCTAGTTCTATTGCTGGAGCAAGAACTTCTTTCATAGTCAATGTTCCGAATTTCTCTATTGTATCTACCCAACCGGCTGCCGCTCCCGGAACAGTTATCGTGTGAACACTAAGAGGCGGTAAAGAACCTGTAATTTCCTGGTTTGCTAGAAAATTTAGATTAAGTTCAGAAGGAGCTCTTCCACTAGCATTGAGTCCAAAAACTGTCTTCTGCTTACCATCATAGTATAGACTGAAGCAATCTCCACCAATACCTGTTGAGCAAGGTTCAGTCACGTTCAACGCAGCAGCGGTTGCAACAGCAGCATCTGCAGCATTTCCTCCTTGTTGAAGTATTCTCATACCTGCTTCAGACGCTAGTGGTTGACTAGACGCAACTATACCTCTTCTTCCATAAACAGGGGATCGATAAGAATCAAATCTCAAACTCATAGTGAAAAAATAATCTAGTTTAAAATAAACCTAATGGTTAATCTTTCTTATTGTTGGAAGAACTCATTTAGCTTTTGGAAAAATTTGAGTCTGTTCCAATCCATATTTTCTATTCCATAGTCTTCAAGGAAGTATTTAACCCATTCTTCGCCATAGTTATATCCAATGCTCCATATTACAGAAGCTAAATCAAAATATCTGTCATTTACCCCTCCCCAAGACCAATCAATAAAACCACCAAGGATTCCTTCTTTGATTAGAATGTTTGGTAAACAATAATCCCCATGAGAAAAAACAGGATCAAAATCAGTGGGTTTTAGTTTTTTGACTTCTTCAAATAATACTTCAGGACTTCTATCTGACCATCTTTCATCGAAATCATCACTATTAATATTACCTTTTTCCATTCTTTCCTTGGCTTTTTGAAGCAATTTCTCTGTAGAGTAATCTATTGGACATGCAGCTGTGGAGATCGAATGTATTTTTTTCAGACCTTCAGCTAGTATCTTAACATTTCTACGTTTTTCCTTGTCAGATTCTGTAAGGTGCGAAACCTTCCCTTCAATTTCCGATATCAAAAGAAATGCTGTATCATTCTCCTTACCAAAATAAATAACTTCGGGAACCTCTAGTTTCTGGGATACCCATTCAAGGATAATTTTCTCTTTTTCTAGATCAAAAATAGACGACGACTCGTTGATTTTAAGATAAAGCGATTTTTCATCATTAAACAACTTGAAGACTTTAGCTCTTGAACAACCAATATTATTTACCTCAAAGGAAAATTCTTTTAGAATCTCCTTAAGTTCTTCTGGAAGGTTCAATGGCAAGGATTCTTTATCCATTCAAATCAGATTATCCTTAATTTTCGCTTTTAAATTATTTTGGACTAGAACAAAAATAGATGAAAATTTAAAATCTAGTGAATAGCAATTTCAAAAGTCTGTGAAACTTATGGAACTGACTGGAAAAAAAGAACTTCTTAAACATCTACCTGATCGTCCAAAATTCATTTTGAAAATTTATTTGCTTCAAGTTCTACTCATCACTATTGTGACTGTAATCGTGCTATTTCTTATTGACTTACTCCCTAGATTTCTACCTAGTTTTGGGTGGTTAACCTCTTTGGAACCGTATATCCCCCTTATTGGATCGTTTTTTTCAATATTAGGTGGTTTAACAATTGTCCATGTGGTTTGGAGAAAAAGAGATAAACTAATTGCTAAGGATAAGAGAACAGCTTTCCAAAAATCTGTTAAATACACATTTACAGGAATACCCTTAGCTATGGGGGGAATTATCCATGGTTTTCTACCGGTTAGTTGGTTAGCATCAAGGATTTTTTCTTTTTCTGTTCCCCAAAATTCTTTGACAAGTTTGTTTGAAACATCTATTGGGAGGATAATCGCATCTGCAGTAGGCAACCCAAATTACAAAGATATGATTCCAAGAATTATTTTCAGTATTCTATTTTTGATTCTTGCTTGGGTGAATATGTTGCGATCTGTCTTCGTTTTTGGAATTGATAATTCTGCTATGCTTTATGTTTATTATCCTGAAGAATCAAAAATTGTGGATAATAAAATATACTCTATCGTTCGTCATCCTCTTTATGTTAGTGTTTATCTTCTATCACTGAGTATTCTGATAAGTAATTTTTCTATTTTTTCAATTGGAATAATTACCATTTTCACTGCTTGTTTCAGTTACCATATCTTTGGTATAGAAGAAAAGGAACTGATTGTGAGGTTTGGAGATGGCTATAGAGAATATAGAAAAACTACTCCAGCTTTAATAATTCACCCAAAGAATTGGGGGAAATTTCTTAAGTTCTTAATAGGCAGAGACTTTTAATGCAAAAAATTAAAAATAGCCTTTTGCATGAAATTTTCTTGTTTTTGTGAATCTCCTCTCTTATAGTAAGGAGATATATCCAAGAAGATGCCTTCTTGTATGGAAGATATTACTTCTGAAGCAGAGGTGTGTTTTCCTTAACTGAACGACATTTTTCTAATAAAGTTTATTTACTAATATAAAGTCCCTAGGGTTAATGAGTAAGAGTAGAGCTAGATCACCAGAGGCAAAAGATAAACAAATTCAGAGAATTATCACAGAAGCTAGAGAATTATTCTATGAAGTTGGAACTACAGGATTTAGTATGAGAGCACTAGCTAAACGACTTGATATGTCCCAAAGTAATCTCTATAACTACTACTCTAGTAAGAGAATGCTCTGGTTTGAAATTATGAGACAAGATTTTACTGAATTGAGAAATCAAATACAACCAATTGTTTTGAACCATAAAGGAACATCTGTTGAATTATTGGAAAAACTTACTGATTTTTATTTCGATTTTGCGGAATCAAATTATAGAAGATATAAGTTGATGTTTGTACTCCCTCCACCACCAGCTGAGGGTCAACGTTCAGAAGATGAGAAATTTATTCCCCAAAAGACATTGAAGCTCTTAAATTGGATTGAATCAGCTCTCTCTCAAGGTTTGTCTAAAGATGTCGATTCAAATAAACTATCATTATATCTTTGGTCTGTAATTCATGGAACGGTACTATTGACAAATACAATTTTATTTGATCCAGATTATAGCGTTTCTAACTTTGGTTCAAAAACTGAATTTAAGAATTTTGTAAAAGAACAACTCAAAAAGCAAATTTCCCAATTAATTATAGATTGAAAAAACCTGTCATTTTTTTCACACAAATCAAGTGAAAATGCATTAAGACAGTATTTGTTGATGAAAAACAGCTTTTGCATCAATCATTCTAATCATTGGAACAATATATAAGTGTTTGAGTGAGCGTACAAAAATAAGGTGTAGGAAGGAAATTAAAATTAGTCCGTCTTATTCTTGCTGAAAACCTAAGATGATTCCTTCCACGCCATTTTCCCCTTACATCTATAACAGATCAATTCTCAATTTAGATTTAATCTTTTTAAGCAATTTTCTAGTATTTCATTAATATTACATACAATTAATAAAGAAAATTCTTGAGTTTATAATGCAAATTCAATATATAATAAGAAAAGGCGATTTCAATGGAAGAGATAAAGCGTGAAGATTTGGTACGTCAGCTTAAACATCTTTCCAACAAGGATGTTTTACTTAATCCAGAAACTATCGACTTTGTTTTATGGAAGTTAAATGAAATAAAGCATGAAGTTGGCATCAAACTAGCAAACAAAGAAAACTCCACCTTTGTTAAAACTAAGAGTGGGAGTTAATTTCTTCATTTTGGGGGAGAAAGTTGTTAAGACTTAAATAAAACTTATTTGTCTCAAACTTTCATGGATTCATTTCTTGATTCAATTAAGTTTATTACAGATACTTTTGGAACACGGATTACAGGAACAGAAGCAGATCACGAGACATGCAAGTATATAGAAGAAGAATTCCGCTCTCTTTCCTCTAATGTTGAAGTTGAGACCTTTCCAGTAGTTGGAAGAGCTTTACAGAATCTTATTCTCTTCCTTGTATGGGGATATTTTATTTCTGTAGTAGCATATTTCTTCATTCCATTTCTAGCTCTAGTTCTAGCAGTAGTGATGTTACTTATCTACTATTTAGCAAGGTTCAAGGATAGAAATCTTGTAAATCTTTTAACTAAGAAATCCAGTTCTAGCAATATTATTGCTAAGTTTGAACCTGTAAACGAGAAAAAGAAAATTATTATTTTTTCAGGACATCATGATTCAGCTTTTCACATGCCTCTATTTGAGAAAAAGATTTCTCAAATCACATTCATTCAGAATAGTGCAATAGCTGGAATAGCTTTGTTAGTTATTGCTGCTATTTGGAAATCAATATTCTTTCTTGCACCTGTAGTTGGAATATTCAAAGTATTCTCTTATTCAATAGGATTTTTAGTAGTAGATTGGTTACTCCTACCTGATTTAATCTTTTCATTAGCGCTAATTGGTCTAGGGTTTGGCTTTTATTTTATGACAAATATGGTAACCAATACTCCTGTTATGGGCGCAAATGATAATTTGACCTCGGTAGTTATGTTGTTTGCTCTAGGAAAACATCTGAAGGAGAATCCTCCAAAGAATATAGAAATAAGATTAATTTCATTTGGAGCAGAAGAACCTGGTCTGGTGGGAAGTAAATATTATGTAGATAAACGAATTGATGAGTTAAAAGATTCTATAAACATAAATTATGAAACATTAGGAAGTGGAAAACTAGGTTTAATAGCTAAAGAGAAAGATAATAATGTTGTTCATGACAATGAATTGGTTATCTATCTTCATGATTTAGCGGAAAAGCATGGTTTTGATTTACCAGCGAAACAAATCCATTTTGGAAACACAGATGCAGGGAGTTTCTCTAAGAAGAAGATCAAAGCAACAACAATCTTTGCTTTTGGTGAAGATGATATTTTTGATTTGTGGCATTCAACAGAAGACATCGTTGAGAATCTAGATGAAAAACCACTTCAACAAGCGTTTGAGCTAAGTTTGAAAATAATAGAAGAATTAGATAAGTGAAGCTAGCTGTCTAGAATGAAGGTACAAGTAATTTTTTTCGTATTTTTCTCACTTGTTTAAGAATCAAAATAATAAATACTATAGATAATATCAAACCAACAAAAGCAACTGGTAAGCCAATGAAAATTAAACCAAATCCACTCCAATCTTCACACCCCATATCATAAAATCCATTTATATACCAATGATTTAGGAGATGGGTTTCAAGAATCTTCAATTTTATTCTAAACTCCCTATTAGATTTAGCTGAAAAACTTACATAGAAATCAACATTACCAAAGTCTTGTGCAGTATATCTATCCATTGTTTCATTCAGTTCAAAAAGCTCATACCGGTTGTTAATGGAGACTTCATTACTATAAGGCATATCAATTGATATTAACTCCAACCCTTCAACTATCTTTTCTAACGGTACTATTTCTTGATATATTGTTTCATTAAGTGCTTCATTGAATACCCAGTGTGTGCCATTAGAAACAAACCAAGTTGGAAACATTGTACCATTAGAAGTAAATTTAGCATCTGAATTCCATGAATCATCATCAGTTAATATGTATGTTCTAAAACCAAGATATGCTCTATTCGATCCTCTAGAACTAAAAGCGCAAGGTGTTGTATACGCATTAACGGATCCATATGAATCTTCTGGAAGCTTGGTTTGTTCTACATTGTTAATATACCAAAACCGGTCTTCGTTTTCATAGATTAACTCCCTTAAGCTTCTAAACTTTTTACGGTCATCATATTCTGTGTTCTCGAGTATAACATCTATGCTACCATTAGGGTATGTGTTTTGATATTTTGATATAACTAAATCTAAATCACTATGCTCTTCTTCCAACCACAAAATGTCTTGTTCAATTATTTGAATGAGTAAACTGTTCTCAACATAAGTATCATTTATTGGATTATATGTTCGTAAATCTGCGGAGAGACTGTCTTTAGTCTCTCCGTTAAGGTGAAACGATATCAATGAATAAACTTGATCAGGATAAGTGTCAAAGAAAAGTGACACTATAAATGAGGGTACTCCAATAGACACAGTAAGCATAATAGAAAGAACAATTACCGCTGAGTATTTTTTCAAATACTTGGAAAGATGAGTAAGGTTCACAACATCTCAATATATTGATATACTGCAATATATTTAAAGTTTTCCTAAAAACTCTACAAGTTACTAAATTCAAATTACGTGTTCTAAACACATTAAGTAATATATCAAAAACAATACTAGCAAATTAGAGAAAAATTGGTAGCGCCGAATGGACTTGAACCATTGGTCTTACAGAATGAAATGATAAATCAAATTACTTGAACATAGATGGTTTGATTATTACAACGAACAGTCCAATTTCCAATATTTGGAAAAACAAGAGTGATTGTAGCTTCGAGCTGAACTGTCATCATCAAACCAACATCACGACTATGTCTGCCACAAATCCCAATTGTTACAAGAAGATCATCTTCATAAAATGAGATTTTTGGTTTTAACAATCTCCAACTAGTATCAGGGTAGTAATCAGTTATAGCATTGAGTTCCCAGTCGCCATTAACATTAGCAACGGGGAGATAAGAAACATCTGTTATCCCCAGACACCATGTATTTCTCTGAATAATGTAAAAAGTTATTCCAAAACTAATAAGAGAAATGGCTAATAATACACCAGAAATTGAAAGGATAATCCAAACTTTCTTTTTCATAGTGAAATCTCAGTTAGAAAGTAATTAAAAGTTGTGTAAAAAAAGATTTGGTAGCGCCGAATGGACTTGAACCATTGATCTTCGGGTTTTTCAGCTTAGAATTCACAAATTCTGAACTTATGAGCCCGACGGGTTTTCCACGCTACCCCACGGCGCTTTTCTTATGGCTTTCTTTTCCTCCTCTTCTTTTAAATCTTTGTTTTTACAACTAAAGCTAGTTAAGATAAAGAAAGGATTATTTTGTTAATCGTTTTACGGAAAAGTTCATAACTTTCCATGAGGGCTTCTAATTGCATGCTTACTGAGTCAGATGAATCTCCCTATGTACATAAGGTTCGACCAAGAATTTCTACTATCTTCTTACTGCTGATAATAGATGCTCTTGCTTATTACGTCCCTTACAGAAATGATGTACATATTGGAGATTTGTTTGGTTTGTCACTCTGGTTTTATTTTGGACTTCTTAATGCCATTTTAATTGTTTTAGTTTATATATTTGTCAAAGGTCAAGTGTCTATAGACTTTTCTTCAAAAGAAGTAATCTTCCATGAATTCACGAAAAGTAAGTCTTGGGATTTTGATGCATTATGGGGCGTTTATCTCCTCGCATATTACGGCGATTACCTTGTTAGAATCAGAACAAATAGATTGAAATTGTTGGACATTCGATTAAATTTTGATGAAGCCTATGAGCTTATTGATAAGTTCGAAAAGACTGGAATCCATCTCACAACTATTAGACAAGATCAAGGCAAGCGAATTTCTAATACTTTTCCCCTTTTGCTCTCTAAATTTGAGAAGAAGAAACCAAAAGGATTCAACCCAGAAATTCCTGATTGGAGTCGTAATGTCACCTTGAAAACTAAACTGATTTCAATTACCATGGCTCCATTTTTCTACATTTTAGGGGCTACATTACTAGTTCGTATTCCTGATTTATTGACAGGTCTTACTGCAACTAAAGGGATTGTAACCTTTGTTTATGGCTTTACTGCATTCTTGCTTTTTGATGGCGGGCTGTATTTACTCTTCGGAATGTCGGTCTTGGTTCTACTAGCTAAACGAATCATAAAAAGTAGTTCCTCCTCTCAATCAGCTGAAAATCCCGATCTACCCACTAATGAGTAAGTTTAATTTATTTCAGATTTATTTCACTCTATGACTGAATTTCTCGGCTTAATAGGATCTTGTGCAAGAACTCAAGAGAGAAATGCTTCTAGCGAACTCTATTATCTGCTTACAGAATTATTAGGATATCAGAATGTAGATATTTCACCTGATTCTGCTATTTCTGGTTTATTTATAGCAAGATTTGAAGAGGACCCTATCAAGACTCTTCAAAAAATTGAAGAAGAGCTTGAAAAGGATAGAGCTGTTTTACAATATACACTCAAACTTGTTCCTATTCAATATCGAGTTGCTACTACCTTGGAAGACATGAGGGAAGTAACAAGAAAAATCACCCCTAAGATTAAGGATGATGACTCTTGGAGAGTCACTCTTCGTAGAAGACATTCACAGCTCTCTCGCAATGAAATTATAACAGCTGTAGCTTCCGAAGTTAATGTTGGAAAGGTAATGCTAGATAACCCACGTCATTACATAGTAGTAGAAATTCTTGGAAAATGGACCTATCTGTCTCTATCACCACAAGCTGAACTATCAATTTCACTGGATGAAGATCTTCCACCTGAAGACGATTTTACATTTTAGATTTTAGAAAAGAAAAAATAAAAAAAATAAAAGAGTTTGAATGAATATTTTCAAACTTAGAGGTCTCTGGCTATTTAAAGGTCTCTTGCGGAAACAGT
>JAGLOH010000320.1 GCA_023139025.1 Candidatus Heimdallarchaeota archaeon
TTTCTCAGCAAAACTAGCTAAACCAGGTTCTTTTCTCCATGCTAGAAAATAAGTCTCTTTCTGCCAAAGAAGGAGAGCAAATACTCTAGAAATGGAATCCTCAATATTGTTCATATCAAGTCTGTCTTCAGTTTCTGAAGAGAGAAATTCCTCATAAAGATTCTTGGTTTTCTCATGTAAAGAAAAAGAAGAAACACTAACAATGTTAGTAAATCTCTCTCGTAAAGTTGTTAGATCACCTACAAGGTCAAGTTTGAATTCCTCATAAGTAGAAGCATCAACAGGAGGGGCTTCGAAAAAGGAAAAACTAGCCTTAGAAGCAAGATAAGGAAGGGAAAAGAGATTTTCAAGACGTTGATAGAAGGACCCCCAGCTGTAAGCTCCCATTTGAATTAATCTTAAACTGGAGCGATGAAAAATAGCATAAATGGGACCGAAAATAGTTGCTACAAAAGAAAGCATGCCCATAACAGTTGAGCATACAACTCCAATCAAAGTAATAACTACCCAAAGAGCTTTATCACCAAGTGAGCTCAACCAATCACTTCTACTGATAATCCCATCAATAAGGGCATCAAAACTGATGGTTTGGCTACCAATCAAAAGAACGGAAGCTGCAACAATTAAAACGATAATTAAGAGATGATCATAAGTTTCTCCAACACCTCTTTGAATAGGATAAGCTTTGTTAATCCTATCTTCTTTCATAACAACTTCATCAATATCTTCCTCCAATTTAACTAATTCCATTTTTTCAGGATGAGAGAAGAGGTTAGAAATATAGATTAAATATCTCCTCCAAAGGTTGAGGATAGGGACTAATTCTCGAAGACTTCGAGGAATGAGAAGCTCGTAAATAAAATACAATACCTTAACAAGAACGACAACAAAATAGAGAAGAAGACCAACTACCCAAAGAAAAGGAGTAAGGAAAGCTGTGAGAAGATTGTTAAGGAATTTTTTCATGTACAATAAAGTGTAGAATGAACTATATTTTTAATTTTGTGATACTAAGAATTGAAGAAAAGAGGATTAGTATTTAATTCTCGGATCAATAAACACATACGTGATATCCGTCAGAAGTCGTGCAACTAAGAACAAAAATGGGAATATCGTGTTCGTAGCCATCATCATCGGATAATCTCGGAATAACGCTCCTTCAAGGAAATATGTACCAAGTCCTGGCCATCCAAATACTGTTTCTATCATCACTGATCCTGCTAAAAGTCCTGGGAGTGAGTTTCCTACTATTGTCACTATTGGCAGTAATCCGTTTCTGAATGCATGCTTGTATATTACTCCTCTATTTGATACTCCTTTCGCTCTTGCTGTTGTTATATAATCTTGCCTTAATATTTCCAGCAATTGTGATCTAATCAATCTTGCCATGAAAACTAGATGCCCCAAAGTTAATGCTAGTGTTGGCAATATCAGATATTTGTAGAAGTTTATGTTAAGTAAAATTGGTTTCACAAACGCATCCTTATTTGTTACTCCTGTAAAATTAAATAATTTGAAAGATAAGAACATCAAAAGTTTAGCTAGCCAGAACAGAGGCATCGAGTATCCCAATAACATCGCAACCGTTAATGATCTATCCCAGAAACTGTTTCTTCTTGTTGCTGAAACTACCCCTATTGCTGTTGATAATAATAATGATAATACAAACGAAATAACGTTTAGTATCACTGTATATGCTGCGTGGTCCGCTATTATTGTCGCTATTGGTATCCCTATCCCTGCTTGCGTATTGTACCAAGACCTCCCAAAGTCAAACCGCAGTAAATCACTAATATAATCTACGTATCTTGTGAACCACGGAACTGAGTATAAATCGCTGCCCATCAATCCCATTTCTACTGCTTCTCGATTGTATGCATTATTATAACATTCTGGATTATCACAATGAATCAATCCCAGTCTAACTATGACTGGATCTCCTGGGCTGACGTTTATTAGAGTGAAATTCATCAATGTAATTCCAAGCATGACTGGAACAATATATAACACTCTTCTAATTACGTATCCTTTTAATGACAATCCATTACACAACCAAAATTCGTTTTGAATTCTTGCTCCTTTTCTGTTCCTTTCTATTTGTTATGATAAATCTTTCTAATTGTCATGAATTAAACCCCATGAATAATTATTCATACTTATATGTTTATATAGTTAATTAGATAAATCCTTAATCATCGTTCAGAATCACAAAATAGAGCGACGTTGCATTAGTTATGAAGGACACGTCTTTAAGCCTCTAGCCTTACCCATGAAAGATTTAGAAAAAGATTTTCAAGAAACATTTCCAGTTATAGAAAAGATACCTTATAATCCCATTTTTGTTAAAGCTATGATTGAAAAGAATTCAGTACTCGAAATTGATTCAGAAGATATAGAAGTTCAAAAGATTAAGAATATGTTAATTGAACTTAGCAATTTTGTTTTAGAAAAAACTGAATTGGACAATTAGATTTAAAGAGTACTGTCTTCTTACTTTTTTTATGGAGCATAAACAAGATTATTTTGTTGGTGGAAAAAACCACAGGATATTCTATCAAGCTTGGAGTCCAAGTGATCCAAAAGCAATTATTCAGATAATTCATGGTTTTGCTGAGCATTCCGGACGATACAAATATCTAATTGATAAATTGATCTCAGCTAATTTTATTGTTTACGTTAACGATCATAGAGGTCATGGAAGAAGCGAAGGTAGAAGAAACCACATTAGAAGCTTAACAGAATTTGCGGAAGATTGCTACAATCTTACAAATATAATTAAAAAAGCACATCCTAATCTAGATTTATTTCTTCTAGGCCATTCTATGGGATCTTCAGTAGCTCAAAGGTATGCTATTCAACATCAAGATGAAATTAAAGGTTTAATTCTCTCTGGGACTGGCTCAAAAGTTCAAGAAACACCAATAATC
>JAGLOH010000321.1 GCA_023139025.1 Candidatus Heimdallarchaeota archaeon
TTGAAACCATTTTTCCTGGTCTGATCTTGTTTAATTGAGTAAATAATTCGCCTACTGACATGATGCCTCCATTATCTGGGGTCGAACTCTGACCTAGTTCCAATATCTCATTTGCTAAAATATCGTAGAACCCTTTACCAGTTAATTTATCTTTGAGTGTAGGTGCTTCTTTCCAATCAAAACGACCAATTTCTGCAGGTAATCCTAATTCGTCTCTTAACCCTGCAAGTTTGTCATAATACTCTTTATTCTCCGAGATTTTGTCACCATATTTTTTCTCGAATTTCTTCAACTGTTTCTTAATAACTTGAATATTATCCATCATTTGCTGTAATTCTTGAATCATTAATTCAGCATCTTTTACTTGGAAAGCAGATTTTATTTTGATTTTTTTCTCTATGTCTCTTAAACCCACGTCAATCTCCAAATAGTAATTGTATAGCACTTATTTATATCTTCGCAAATCTGAAGACCATCAAAATAAAAAAAAGTCAGAAAAACTAGAAGATACCTGGTAAAATTTGTATCCAATTCTTTATTTTTCCTGTTATCTGATTTACTTCTCGCGGGGATAGGAATGCGGCAAGTTTATTCTTGTATTTTCTATAAAGAGATTTGTATACCTCTTTCATCTCGTCTCCCAATCTCTCCCCCTTTGGGTTGATTTTTCCAATTTCCAAAGTAATCTCCTCTATCTCTTCAAGGATGTAACCAACATCTATCTTAATCTCTATAAGATAGATTAATTCAAATAATAACTGTCTCATGTTGGTAAATTGTGCGTCATTAGCGTTTTTTTCTAGCACGAAAATCACCTGGTTATATCTCGTTAGACCTCATCGGAAAAGAATTGTAAGAAGAGAGGATAAATCCTTCTTCGTTTTATTATAATTCTTTGAGAACTCTTCGAAAATCATTCAGCCATCTTGCTGCTTGGAATTCGAGTTTTTCACAATCTTCTTCCTTTATTACCTCTTCAGGTTTGTATTTTCCAATAATTTTACGCCAATTATTAATATCTCCAATAACCCAATGGTCTTTTGGTATTGAAGGAAATTTTGTCAGAATGTGAATCATTTCTTCGATGTCTGCAATTATGAGATCTGCTCTAGCTACTGATCTTAATCTAGTTAAATCAATAAGTTCAATCGCAGATGAAACGAAATCAGCTGTTTTAGATGGGATTTTCTTGAGGGTATCAAATGGGATTGAGCTGGTATCTGCAGTTTCTTCCCCTTCAACAACCATGAGTTGTTTGATTCCCTTTTGGTATCTATTATTTAGATTCTCTCGTTTCACAAAATCATCTAAATTAAAGCCTATTTTTTCTAATTCTAATCTTGTTTTGAAAATTCCTCTAATGAGTGCACGAAGTTGTTTTCTATAAGCAATCTGCTCAATTTCACTTTTTTCGTAACTTCTAACTAGATTGTCTAAAGTTGCAATTGAAGCAAATAGATCAGCTTCCAAATTCAATATTTTTTCTTCTGCTTTTGTCATGTCACCACTTGATCTACTTTTAACTTGATTGAGTTGTTTCTCAGCTATAAAACCTTTTTTAGTATATCTTTTATGTAATTTGAGGTAATCAATATTAGTCATATCGCCATCATCAAATTTTTCTTGTACTATTTCTAGAGTATCTTGGACAGCTAATGATTCAGCTCTCAAATCCTCTTCTAATGATATAGAAATCTCTTTAGTTCTACTTTGTACGGCTATTCCGCCTTCTTTCAATAGAACTTCTCTTTCTCTTTCTATATCTCTGGAAATATGCTCTATTTTATCTTGATAATTGACAATTGTTTTGTCAATGGAGCGTCTTTCTTCCTCAATTCTTGGATCTATACTTGCGAAAGAAGCTTGAGGTATTGTCTTTACAGGAATTGTTGCTCTTGGTAATGTTGAAAATCTTTGTTCCCCTTTTGGTTTCTTAGTCTTTGTTTTGTATGTTTTAGCAGGAACATTGATGAAAAGTTGTTTTATATCAATCATAACCTGATAAATATGATACCTAGTTTCCCATTCTGCAAGAAGACGCATACTTAATGTACCATCTTCATCAACATTAGGGTGATTTACTTTAGGAGTAATATCAACAAATGGAGGTATTTCAGGGAAACCATCCTGAATGTAAATGTTGGCAAAAATTGGTATTTCAGTACCTTCTATTGTTCCAACATAGCCTTTCCATTGTTTCAAATTACCCCTAACTGGTTCGAAATTTATTTGTTTGTCGAATACTAATTGCATTTCATTTGCAAGATGGAAATCGTCTGTGGAAATTTTGTTCACCTTTCTAATTATCTCTCTAAATAACTTGATACCAATCAAAGTTTAAAAAATGTTGCATTTGAAAAGCGAAAAAGATCAGATTACTCAGATAATTGCAAAACTATTTTGATTGGTTGAGCTAAATTCTTGTCTAGAACGAATACAATAGCCTTTTTCGAATCAAGTGCATCTTCAAGTAATGATTCAACCTCTAACAGTTTTCCCTGAACCATTAAGTCTGGTTTTTCTAACCCATAAGTCAACATTAATCTCATTCTGAGTTCTTTTACAGTTTCAGTTGGAAGCGCTACAAACTCGATTTGTTCTAATTTGTACATCTCGCCACAAGCTGGACATTCCTTGGATTTTTCTAATTCTAGAATTGTTGTGGCATTATGAAGACCATCATAGAAAAGATAATTTTCCAATTTTTCACCTAATTCCAGAATTAACTTTAGTGTTTCCTGAGCCATTATTCCCCCAATAATTGATGATAATGTAGCAACAGCTGGTAATGGTGGTTCTACCTCAATTTCTTCCCTCTCTTTTTTCCTTTCTTCCCCAAAGGGTGAGCATGCTTGAGCTAACTCTTCGTCTGGTACCAAAGGTTGGCATTCAAAACACGCTGTTTC
>JAGLOH010000322.1 GCA_023139025.1 Candidatus Heimdallarchaeota archaeon
CTTTTGAATTATAAGGCGTTTCATATATAGCTGGAAGCACCAGTAAATCCTCTTCACCACTTATTTTTATAATTATTTTGATATCATCCTTTTTTAGAACTTTCTGAATCATATCCCATGCTTCTAAAGTAATGGTTCCTGCAGGATTTTTTGCTTCTACCACGGTGAACTTGGACATATCGACTATGTCAGATCTATTTCTTTGAACACGTTCATCAATAATTGCAATATTAGGAACAAGCCCTTTGTTCAGAAGGGTTTGAGTACTTACATCCCCAACTGTAACAATCTTACAATCTTCTTGACTTGCTTTTAGAACGTGAATAATATCCTCAATTTCCTCGTCTGTGCTAAACACAATATCTAAGGGCTCTTTAAAGTAATTTCTTTCATCTTCAGGTAAGATGTAATAGCCTTTATTGAAAAAACCCACTCGTTTCACCGCACTCTTAGTGCATAGTGTCCTTTCTTGTTAATCTTCATTCTTTGAGATACTTCACTATCTTCAGGGTTTAAAATAAAAATTTCTCCAGTGTATTCAGAAGAGAGATCTTGTGTTTTACAACTTGGACAGATATTGACGGTTTTCTCTACAATATGATGACATACTCGACAAGCTTTAGACATATTATGCGGCCTCCTCAGCTTTCTTTTTAGGCTTCTTCAAATCTCTTTTCCATTCTTCTACCCAATCAATCGCTCCAAGAGAATCTTGACGCATAGTTAGTCCAACACGAATTGCTGTTTTGCCTATGCTTACAGCGATTATTCTGGATCGAACTTTTGTATTAACTAATAAATCACGTTTAGATTTATCCCCTCTTAAAACAGCATTTTTTGGAATATAACGGAAATAATCATCTGCAATTTGAGAAACATGACATAGGGCATCAATGGTCCCTATTCTTATAAATGCTCCAAAATCAACACATTCAACAACTTCTCCAGTTACAATTTCTCCAATTTCAGGTAAATAGCATAATAAACCGAAATCAGTTTCATAATAAGCTCCCCCATCTCCTGAAATTAGTTTACCTTGATATATTTTATTAATCTCTGTAACTGCAACAATAAAACCCACATCAGGGTCGATTTTACCTTCGAAGCTTTCTCTTGCGATTTCTACTAAAACTTGAGAAAGATCTTCATCGAATCTGTTCGGAGGTACTCTAAGTGTATCTTTTACTTTAACACTATAATACAAGACATCATCACTCTCTTTCTTCTACAGTGCTCGTTCTTATCTATTGCTTTTAAATATAGTTATATTAAATATTTTTTCTAAAACTATTAGAGAGAGTCTGGGGAAAGAATAGCTAAATTTAGATTTTATCAAAGTTAGCTGAAAAAAAAGTTAACTGAAATAAAGTTAGCTGAACGTAAAGTTTTTGATGTATTAGTATTGCTTGGGTATCAGTCTTGAATAAATTAGCATTAAAAACTGCAAAATAATTTCATTTAAGCACTAAGAGAACTATTGAGGAAAAATTAATGAGCGAAGAAGGTTCCCCAGAAAAGCAAAAAAGTACCCCCACAGCAGCTAAAAAGGAAGAAAAAGTCATCAGACAACCAGTAGTTAATATTGGGACTATAGGACATGTAGACAATGGTAAATCTACTTTAGTCCAAGCTTTGACAGGTAAATTCCCAGATGATCACTCAGAGGAGCTTAAAAGAGGAATATCAATAAGATTAGGATACGCAGATACAGAATTTCGCAAGTGCCCTAAGTGTCCTGAACCTGAAGCTTATACAATCGAAAAAACATGCCCAAAGTGTGGAAAACCTTCTGAATTTTTGCGAAGAGTTTCTTTTGTTGATTGTCCCGGACATGAGGTTCTAATGGCAACATTGTTATCTGGAGCAACATTAATGAATGGAGCAATCCTTCTGGTAGCTGCAAATTCAAAAGGCCCACAACCACAAACAAGAGAACATATTGCAGCGATGGAGATTCTTAAAATACAAAATATAGTCGTTGTTCAGAATAAAATTGAACTTGTTAGTGAAGAAGAGGCCGAAAGAAATTATAAACAAATTCAAGACTTTATTAAAGGAACTATTGCTGAAAACGCCCCAATAATACCAATGAGTGCTATATATAAAGCAAATCTAGATGTTTTAATTTGTGAAATTGAAAAAAATATTCCTACACCAGATTTAGACATTGACAGCCCTCTGGAAATGCATGTTGCTAGATCTTTTGATATAAATAGACCTGGAACAAAAATCAATAAAATTAAGGGGGGAGCTCTTGGGGGAACAATAATCAGAGGACAAATCAAAGTAAATGAAGAAATTGAAATTGTACCTGGTTTACCAGTCAAAAAGGCAAATAAAATAATTTACTCACCAATTAGGACCAAAATCATTAGTATATCGATAGGAGAGCAGGGTCTTGTTGAAAGCGCCCATTCTGGCGGTCTTGTTGCCATTGGAACAGAATTAGACCCTTCGTTTGTGAAGGCAGATAAAATGGCAGGCAATATTATTACTACTCCTGGCCATGCTCCTGAAATTCTTTCAGAACTAAAATTGAAATTTCAGTTAATGGAATTTGTAGTAGGCTCAGAAGAAATAACAAAGGTTCAACCATTAGCCAAAGGTGAGACTTTGATGTTAAATGTTGGAACTGCAAAAACTGCAGGAGTAATATCTGAAATTAAAGGGAAGGAAACTTCCATAAAACTTAATCGTGAAGTAGCAGCAAGAGAACAAAGCAAAGTAGCTATCTCAAGAAGGGTATCAGGTAGATTCCGTCTAATAGGAGTTGGCGAAGTACTTAAGCAGTGAAATCACATGTTAATTATTATAGATTCTAGCATGTTAATGCTTCCTCTTGAAAGAAAGATAAATTTATCCTATGAGATAGAACGACTAGTGCAAATAAGTTTTGAAATTGTTG
>JAGLOH010000323.1 GCA_023139025.1 Candidatus Heimdallarchaeota archaeon
AATGATCACACAAGAATAGAATTATGTTTCGAGAAAATGGATTCTATTGAGAAATATCCCGTTGATCCTTCTTTATATCCTAAATGTAATCTTATGGAGGAAGATGAAATTGTTTTCATGTCTCTTGATTTAGCAGATCAAAAACTTCCTGAAGCAGAATTTCCTAAAGGAATAGAAACTATTCTCTTGAAAAATGCTGCGGATAATGACCTGTATACTTGTTTCTACGATTCCTTTAGCGAAAGTGGAGACAGGAATTTTCTTTCTGAAACAGATGAAGAACGAAAAGAATATTTCAAAGAACATTTTGATAAGGAAGACGAAATGATAGATGATGCTTCAATGGTACTTGTCGAAGGAACCAAATTCATAGGTTTTACTCTCATTAAACCTACCCATGGTGAAGGTAATGGTCATTTATGGATTATGGGTGTCATTCCTGAATATAGAGGACGCCAGCTTGGATCTAAATTACTACACCACGCGATTGTCACTCTCAAGAAACAAGGTTACAAAACTATGAGTCTTGTTGTAGACAGCGCTAACGAAGCTGCTCTAAAGTTATATGAAAAATTCAATTTTGTTTATGGATGGGAACGTATAACTCATGCTTGGAAGAAAAGGCATTTTGCAGTTTAATGTCTATTTGTTGAATCGTTATGCAATTTTGAATACTTCATCCCCTGGACGAACTCTTTTTGGTGTTTTAATACCCACCTGATGACCTTTCTTTACTGTTTCTACTTCTTTTCCTTCTATTTGCATTGATGTTACTTTCATCGTAAAATCAGTTGTAGCACCCTGAAAATGTAGTTCATCTCCAATGTTTATAGCTCCCTCTACTTCTAAAGCTGCAACACTAGGTTGTACAAAGAATTTGAATACAGAACCAACCTTCTTTTGACTCATATCATCACCAATATTATATAGGTTGTATTATTTCTTAAATCTTTTCGGGAGAAAATCTTACTCTCTCAATTATCTTCTTACAGAAGATTTATAACTGTCTCATCGATGAGACATATTGCTGTTGGAAAACTTGTCTTGTTTGTGAGACATATTTAAATTGAGGTATAAATATGAAAATCGAATTTAACCTAAAAAAAGGTATTAATCATGTCTTCATACCAGTGTATGTAAACGAAAAAGGACCCTATAATTTCACTTTGGATACTGGAGCTCAAGCTACTACTTTATCTTCATCTTTGACTGAAGAATTAGGCTTGGAAACAAGTGAACTCATAGGAGAAAAATATGAACCGTTAAAGAAAAAACGAAATTTGAAGCGAACTGAAGCTAACTTAAGGATAGGTACAGAAGATCTTGTTACAGATGATGTTTGGACGATGAATCTTGGTTTTTCAACAAAAACAAGTGGTAAAAAGATAATTCAAACAGTAGAAGCAGATGGTAAAAAATTGATACGTGCTGAACATCCTAATATCCGGAAGATGTTGAAAACCACTGAATCTGGTGAAAAGGTTATTCATGCTACAGATGGTGTACTTGGTTATACTACACTAAAGAACTATTTACTTTCTGTCAACTATGGTACTAAAATCGTGCAATTAATAAGAAATGATCAAGAATTCACAAATACTAATCAAGATAAGATGCAGAAGTTCGAATACATTGGAGATACTCATCTCGTTGGACTTCCAGTTTTAATAAATGGTGAAGGACCTTTTCAATTTGTAGTTGACACTAGAGCTGGTGGAACCACAATTTCTAAGAATTTATATGAGAAAATGAATCTGCCTTTAAGTGATATTGTTGCTAAAGCTGTGGGTACTCATGGCGCTCAGGAAACTCATATAGCAATTATAGACCATTTGACGGTTTCATCTAGTACATATAATGATATTCATGCAGTTATAATTGATGAAAATATAATCGGTCCTAGAGCCAAGATAATTGAAAATGGTATTCTAGGTTACAATATTTTCAAAGAGCGCGAATTGATAATCGATTATCAAAACCAAACTTGTGCTATTATTTAACCACCAGGCGATCTTATCATGACCACATTAAACTTAGAAAAGCAAATTACAAGAATACCTTTGCTTACTAAAATTATTAACACTGAATCCTGCTTGCTTCTTTACTCCTATTTAGCTCTTTATGGAAAAACAACTCCCGCAGAATTAAGGCAAAGAATTAATCTAAGCAAAGCAACAATTTTTCGAAGTTTAGCTCAACTAACTGAAGCTGAGATAATAACCAGGGAAGTAAACAATCAAGTAACAGATAAACGATATAATGTGGAATATTATATCTCTGAAACTTTAGCAGACTTTAGTAAATTTTCTTTTTCAAAGGAATTACGAGAGTATGCCAAATCGCAAGAAAAATCAGTTGTTCTTGAGGAATGGTTATCCCAATTAGAATTCCTTCCTTTAGTTCTTAATCAGCTCACCTCCCAATTAATGATTTCAACATGTGAGCCTACATCCTCTCCAGATGCAAAAAAGACTAGAATTGTCAAAACTCTTATTTTCCGATTAAAAGAAGAAGAAAATTACTCGCAATTTCATAAGAAATTGATAGATTTTGTAGAAGACGTTGATTCAGTGCATTCAGAAAAGAAGAGAAATATGAAAGAACCAATGAAAAATCCTGTAGCATTTTCGGTTAGTGTTGTAGCCTATGATGATTTAGAAATCGAAAGTGAAAATATTGTTCTTAAGAATAGAAGAAGAGAAAAATAGTCTAAACATAATTTGAGACAATAAAATAAAAAAAGAAAAAGAGAGGAAAATTAAACCACTTTAGTCTAATTTCAATTCATATCTGTAATTTGGAGAGAACTCTATTTCCATATCAGAATACAGTTTTTCTCTTTCTTCATCGACTAATTGATGATAAATCTTATCATATCCTTTTTCCTTTGCTTT
>JAGLOH010000324.1 GCA_023139025.1 Candidatus Heimdallarchaeota archaeon
TGTTCTATGGCTTTTGGGAAGTTTCTCATTTGGCTAAGACCTGCCATTACAGCTGGTCCATTAAAAGTTACCAACCCTAGCTGATTAGCAAATGTTAACAATATGGATGTATCAGAATATCCCATAAGGATTTTAGGATTTGATTTTATAACCTCTTCATCAATAAATGGTAATGATCTGATTGAATCATCTCCTCCTATTGAAGCAATAATAGCAGACACTTCTTCATCTTGAAAAGCTTCATTCACATCTTTTGCTCTTAACTCAGGATTAGTGTAAAGATATTCAGGATCTGCTCTTGTTGTAGGATATTCTTTTATCTGAAAACCCATTTCTTTCAAAACTGATATGCCCTCATCGTAAATGGGAGGAAAAAAATTTGGTCCTCCCCATGAAGGAGAAATGATTCCAATAGTGTCTCCTTTTTGAAGTTTTTTCGGTTTGATGAATTTCATATTATCAATTTGAACAATGATTGTTAAAATTAAAAGTCATCGATTTCTTTTCATTTTTATTAAACCACAATTTGGGCACTGGAATTTTGTTTGTTTATGAAATCCTCCCTTTCTCTTAACATGTTTCATACCTACTATCTTCTTTTGGGTTTTACGACAACGAGGGCATTCCATTGATTTCAAAGCATGCTGTTATCTTATACTTAAAAATTCTTTGGAAGTCAAAAGAATCTCCAACTCGCAAGCTTCTTATTTAACCTCTTCTTTTATATTGTAGATTCTCATGGGCGGCAACTTGGAAGACAAATATTCAATTGATACTGAAATAAAATACAAACCTCTAGAACGTATCAATATTCCTGAAATAATTAGTAATTGTTCAAAGAAATGGCAAAATATTTCCTTATGTCAAGTAAATGAATCTGTTATTAGATTGGGTGTAATCGAAGGCGAATTTCATTGGCACAAACATGATGAAGAGGATGAATTTTTCTATGTTATTGAAGGGAAATTGTTAATTGATTTAGAAGATCAAACTGTTGAACTCAATCCTCATGAAGGTTTCCTAGTACCTAAGAAAATTGTGCATAAAACTAGAGCTCCTGTTCGTACTGCTATTTTGATGTTTGAAGGAAGTAATGTGAAACCTACTGGAGACACATGACATAAGCTCTCCAGAAATTGAGAACATTTAAATATTTGACATAACCTTTTCTATGTAGTATGCACAGTGCATTTATTGTATTGATTATCTTTGCATCTCTACTTGCATTACTCTTTATTTTTAAAGGAAAACAGATATTCACTAAGTCTCAAGGTGAAGGTTATTCTGTTCTTGAAGAAGATGCAGGAGAGGTAACTAAAAGAGAAACTTTTCTGCAAGAATCTAGTGGTCCATTGATGGCACGAACTTCTGGTATAGGGAGAAGAACTTCTAGTATACGTGGTGGAAAAGATTCAAAGAAAAGATACAAATAGAAATTGTATTTTTTTGTTTTTTTCTTCTGAAATTATTCAATATTGCTCAAAACAAGAAAAAAGAAAAGAAAGTTCCCTTTCTATTTTTAAATATCAGTGTTGTCTATGAAATAGTACGCTAGTATCATGGCGAAAACAGTGATTTTTTGTAACAAAGGTCCTAGAGGTGCAATACCTCCCATGATTTGATCCATTGCAAAGAATACGAAATAAACAACCAGAATAGTGACAACAATTATCGAGAGGATCACATCCCAGATTGCATCTCCTCTGCCAACATTGGACCATCCTTTGATGTATTTTCTAATTGTACTTGATATCTGCAGATAAGCATTATAAGTTGCAAATCCACCAATAAAACAAGCTGCACCAGTAAGGTGTAAAATTCTTAGAGGAAGATCTAAAGGAATAGCTATTCCAGCAGCACCAAAAGCAAGAATCAAAGTTAAGATACCTTTTGGAATTCTTCCGCGTAGTTCTTTATTTGTAAAGTAGAGAATGGATACTGACAAAGCTAAAGCTCCACAAATACCAAATCCAACAATCATGATATACATGGATGTGGTGTTTGGTAATGAAGATGTATAACTCACTATTCCTCCTAAGTTGCTAATATGTTCTTGAAAAGCAAGATATCTTTCAGGATACCAGAAAATTGCTAGAAACAAGGTTAAAATAAGCGTATAAGCCATAATAATGAGAATATTCTTTATTATAATTTGAATCCTCAATGGAGGTTCATAATTTTCTTTAGGTGACATTATGTACTAATGCTTAATGTAATGTATAAATATTTCCTATTCATTTGGATTTTTGTTGAACTAGTTTTTTTTCCCGAAGACTTTAAATTTAGTATACAATCTGTAATTTATGTCTGAAGAAACAAGACTTGTAATAAAATCAGGAAATGTTTTCGATTCTATTGAAGGAAAAATGAAAGAAAATCTTACTATTGTTGTTAAAAACAATGAGATTGCTTGGGTGGGAGATGAAGGAAGTTTCGAGAAAGAAGAAACTGATAATATTATTGATGCTGCAGGAAAAACTGTCCTTCCTGGTATGGTTGAGTGTCATGTTCATCTTAGTGGAACTGGTGATCCTCAATATGAAAAAGAATACCTCAGAACAAAGAGAGACATGTATAATTTTATCGCTCTTGATAATGCACAGAAGCATTTAGTAAGTGGTTTTACTTGTGTAAGAGATGCTGGTAGCTACAAAGGGATTGTTTCCTCACTAAAACGAATTCTCAATTATGGTATTTTTGCTGGACCTAGATTGGTCGGATCCGAAACAGGAATCTGGCAGTGGGGTGATTCAGAATCTATTGGCCCTCAAGCTTTAGTTGATTTTGATAGAGAAGTTTCTGTAATAAAAGCTGGAGTTGATAACATAAAATACGCTGTTAGAGATCAGAAAAGACTCGGA
>JAGLOH010000325.1 GCA_023139025.1 Candidatus Heimdallarchaeota archaeon
CAATAGATATACTAACGGAGACAATTCCACCGTTATGATTGATGTTCAACCAAGTTTCGATCCATTTGGAAGTTATGTTGAAGATTGGATAAAAGCTACAAGAGAGATTATGACTGATTATGAAGATTCTTCTGGGTTTAAATTCCATCTAGCAGGATCAAGTACTGAAATTGTTGATTCAGTAGATTTAGTTTACGAAATGTTTCCCTTGATGATTGGAATTATTGTAATCATAGTTTATGTTATAATAGCATTAATGTTTAAATCGGTCTTTATACCACTTCGTCTGATAATAACAATAGGATTAACACTTTCTTGGATATATGGTTTAACGGCATTAATCTTTGATGTAGGAATATTTGATGGCTTTATTCCTGTTTTACAAGACATCAACCATCTCTACTGGGCAACACCTGTAATGTCTTTTTCAATTCTTATAGGCTTAGGTTTAGACTATGACATCTTCCTCTTATCCAGAGTGTCAGAATATCGAAACAAAGGTTATACTGAAAGAGCTTCTGTTATTAAAGGATTATACAGAACAGGTGGAATCATAAGTATGGCTGGCGTAATTATGGCAATTGCATTTAGTGGAATGATTTTCAGCAGCGTAATGATTCTAAATGAATTTGGATTTATATTAGCATTAGCAGTTCTTGTTGATACTTTCATTATAAGAACTATTTTAGTTCCAGCAATAATGAGTTTAGCCTCTAAATGGAATTGGTGGCCGAGGAAACTTAAACCACCTACGAAAGATCTCAATGATATTGAGTAGAGATTTTTCTTTCTTTTTCTTCTTTTTCACTAATAATTCAGACTTCAATAAATAGTAAGTAAAGTAATTGTGAAATTTTGAAGAAATATTCATTTCAATATAAAAAAGTCATTCTTCTCATTTAATACTTCAAGAAAATTTATTAGTCATTAAAACTTACATTACCATAACATTCTACGTAAAGAAACTCATATTTCTCTATTAGTGGTGATTGATTATGTTTGGAGTATATCTTGATGGATTGAGGCAAGCGGAGGATTTGCTTGAGAAAGGGGATTACGATGAAGCAATGAACCAGCTTAATTTGTTAGAAAAAGGTGTTGAGTTAAACGATATTGAAAAACTAGCTGCTATGTTGCTAAATTGTCAGATAATGATCAAGATAGGAGATTATGAAAAAAGTTTCCTTCTTGCTAAAACAGCCTTTAGAAAAAGCATGGCAATTTCTAACCCACTTCTTGTTATTGATTCAACTATCACATTCTTAGATGCTATTAATGGCTTAGGAATGCTTTATGATGCTTCAGATAAAGACCAAAAAGAATTTGTTCAAATGATTAATCGAAGTGAAGATATTCTAAAAACCATTGCAGACCTAAGCAAGAAGAATAAGGGTATTAGGACTGAACATCTAGGAAGAATAAGAGGAATTATTGAATATACCAAAATTAAAACAGTTCCAGTGAAAAAAGACAAAGTAAAAGTTAAAATTGCAAGTTTTCCAATTGAGAAAGTGAAAGGAGTTGGCCAAAAAGCTGGAGAACTAAGGAAAGCAGGTTTCAGGGATGCGAGTCAACTTGCACTTGCAAAAGTAGAGGAACTTACTCCAATAAAAGGTATAGGACCAGCTTCCGCGAAAAAACTCATTGAAAGTGCGAAAGAACTTCTCAATAAATAAAAAATTTTTCTCTTTTTTAACTTCTATCAAGAATTGGTGTTATATCAGCAAAAAGAAGATATACTGATACATATAATCAACTTTAGAAGATAGGTAATTTGGATGAAAAAGGAGAAAAAAGAAGTTTTTATTGTTCCTCATGCACACTGGGATCGTGAATGGTATCTCCCATTTCAGAATTTCAGAGTTCAGTTAGTAAAACTTATTGATGATTTGCTTGAAATAACTAAGAAGAAAGATTATTTTTTCATGCTTGATGGTCAAACGATAGTTTTAGAAGATTATTTTGAAATTCGTCCTGAGAAAAAAGATGAACTTCTAGCCTTGATTAGAGAAGGTAAAATAGCTCTTGGTCCATGGTATTTACTTCCAGACGAGTGGTTGATAGGGCAAGAAAGTTTCATACGTAATTTAGAAATAAGTAATGATTTAGCTAAGGAATTAAATATTCCATTAATGCAGATTGGATATCTTCCAGACCAATTTGGACATACAAGAGCTATTCCTCAAATCCTTTCAAATCTTACTTCGTTCAAAGCAGCTGTTATCTGGAGAGGAGTTGGTCCTGAAATAATTACTGTACCTTTCAAATGGAAAAGTGATTATCACTCTCATGATTCAATTCTTGGAGTGTATATGCCAAAAGGTTATGGTAATGCTGCAGACTTGCCTGATAATGAAACTGATCTAAAAGATTCAATTATTGGTAAAATAGAACAATTGAAGCAATTTTCCCCCGTTCCTGTGTATCTTCTTATGTATGGAACTGATCATCAGTTTCCTAATCCAAATATGAATATCTTAACAAAACTTGTAGATATTGAAAACACCGAAATCAATCTCAGTTTATTAGATAATTATGTTACAGAATTGCAGGATTCACTTCAAAGGATAAATTATTTACTACCTGAATATTCTGGTGAATTTCGCTCATCTGCAAGGGCTCATCTTCTTCAAGATACCTATTCCATGAGGATGTGGATAAAACAGTGGAACCAGAAAATAGAAGATTTACTTGTTCACTATGTTGAACCTTTAATCACCTATTTTTGGTTATTCAACAACTATGATTATCCAGCATCCTATCTGAATCTAGCATGGAAATGGTTATTGAAAAACCAAACCCATGATGGTATTTGTGGTTGTTCAATAGATCAAACACATGAAGAAATGAAATCAA
>JAGLOH010000326.1 GCA_023139025.1 Candidatus Heimdallarchaeota archaeon
ACTAACTCCTGCTGTTGATTGAGCAAATTTAAGGATCAACTGAAAAAGAAGCTCTTTTCTTTCATCAGAAATTGGTGAAAAAGATGTAATTATGAGATAGTTGTTTGCTAAATCGAACAACATGGCATGAACTTTACCACTGTCAGAAGTTAGAATATCACCTGTAGGATCAATTTCTTCAGTATTTTCTTTAATTCTAGATTTGAAATCATGCAAAGCTACTAGATATTCCATAGAATTCTCTGCAGAAACAGATGCATTAGAAGAAGCACCTGTAATAGGTGAATGAGTTTTCTTATCAATAAGAACTATTTCGATGATATCATAGTCTGTTAAATCAAGTTGAAAATTGAGTTTTCCAAAAGTTGGAAGTAATGGTGTTGGTTCAGGATTCAGATAATCTCTTAAAATTTCGACTTTTTCGTCCTCAGCATGTTCCAAAACATAACTTTGGAATTCTTCGCTCTCTTCGACTTTTTGTCCAACATTGGAAACTAGCTCGAATCTTTTTGTATTAATACCAGCTTCTGCCATTATAGTAAAAAGCAGCTCTCTTAAGCTATCTTTATAGTAAATACTAGTATTTTCAAAATCAACTTCATATTTTGATTCAGCAAACATCTCTCTAACATGCTGATGAATTACAACCATCTGTTCAGGAGTAATCAAATCTACTTTATGACATAAAACAGTAATATTACCGTCAGGATTTTCCTTTTTGAATTGACGTATAGTAAAACTGAAACGCCTCTCAGACTCTTCAAATAATTCAGGTTTAGTGACATCAATAATCCATATTAACAGTTTAACATTGGAAAAAACAAGATGACGGAAATGAGTAACAGCTTCATTCCAATACGATTCTTGTCCTCCAGAATCAATAATCATGCTGGTTTGTTCTTCATCTAAAAATTGTCTTTGATAATGTACGGTAGCCATGTATCCGTTGACCTCTTCTGGTTCTTTATTGAAGAAGACAACATCTTTTATCGCAGTTTTGCCGGCAGCTTGAAGACCCATTAGTAAAATTTTGTCTTCAATCTCTGTAGCACTACCTTTTTTCCCAGATAATTCGTCGAAGAGATAGGACACGAGTTTTTTCCCCTTGTTATAACTATTAAATAGTATCTATAAGTAATAAGTTGAGAAAATACATATCAATATATCGTTAATGACGCTGGACAATATGATAAAAGATGGATTAATCTCCACCTTGTGACTTTTCCATTTCTTGTGCAGCAAGCATAATAATTACAGATTGTTTTCGAATATCAACTATAACATCTTCAACAACTTTGAGATTTTTCTTAGATTTCAAAGCACTACTTAAATCATCAACAAGCCCATAAAGATATTCTTGATAGTTGAGTAGTAAATTACCAAACTCAGAATCAGCTAGAACAATAAGAGAAAGATTTTCAAATCCTCCTCTAGCCATTTTATTTTCTAGTTGAACACCATGAACGAAAGCTACCATCTTTTCTGTTGGAAGAATAATTGACCCTACTCTTCTACCTGCATCATGCTCTTCAAAACCAAGTGAGCTATAGGCTTGATCAGCTATTTTAAGAAGGAAGTTTTCAACACCAATTCTCATCCTGCCGATATATCGTCCAATATCTAAACTATGGTCAGCAACTAATGGAATCGGTCCTTTTCTCTGATCGAAAATAGTTAGAATGACTCCTGGCGACATAATCGAATAATTTAGTGCGATGTCTTCGCCGGTAACTCTTTCCATCAATTCTTCAAAGGATTTAGGTCTTGTAACTTTGTAGATGATTAGAGAAATTATTGCTGCCACACCTATACTTCCACCAATTATAATATAGAGCAACCATTGTGGTAATCCACCAATAATTGGTGGATAGGTAATTACTAAGCTTTCAAATTCAGTTTCAATTATATCTAATATATTTGTACCTGCAAAATTAGCTTCTATTCCAATATAAGCGATATTTTCTTCTAATAAGAAAGTGATAGTAGCTGTTCCTTCTAAATCTGTTACATCTGTATCTGGCACTGTATAATTCCAATCTGTAAAAGCTAATTTCAGCTGTGTAGGTGTCAAAGTTGTATCATTCTTATAATACACATAAATTAGAAAATCAATTGTTACAAGTGTAATTGGGGAACCATCTATATATGTTAGATTTGCATTAATTTCAACTTGTTGTCCTTCTAAAATAGTTATATTATTAACCCAAATATTAAGAAAAACAGGAATAGGTCTTATTTCAAGCAGAATGGTTGTATTAATGCTTGGAGTGCTATTGTAAAATAATGATTCCGCTCTGATAACAAGAGAAAAATTACCTTTTTGACCTATTGTTGTAGAAGAATAATTAAACCTATATTCTGTTTCAGTCGAATTAAAAACGGTTTCCTCAGTATTGTTTAAATATAATTTTTCTATCGTTAAATTATCTCCCAAATCGTTCTGTAAATTCAAAACAATTTCAAAATCCTCATAATATTCAACACTTGTATCAGATTCTTCTAAAATTGCTAGATTGCCTTGTTTCTTATTTATTATGAAGTTTAAGTGAATAGTTTGTCCGTAGGCTCCTTCTTGATGAAATCGAACATTTATAGATGTCATAGCACCATCAGTAATGTCAGTAAAGTGAATGGTTACCTCGTATATAGTAGATATATTGCTGGCTTGAACACTGAAGTTCAAATCTTCATCTCTAAAAACGTCTACAAGAAGATTGCTTATTGCTGTTCCATCTGTACCATCAGTTACATTTACAGTATATGTAAAAGTATCATTATAATCTAGAATATATAATTTATAATCTGATAAACCTGTGGGAGTAAGAAATTCAATAGAAATATCATCAA
>JAGLOH010000327.1 GCA_023139025.1 Candidatus Heimdallarchaeota archaeon
TGACCACATCAAATTAGTTCCGTAAACTGCATTAAATATTAAAGCTATTTCAATTGCTCTAGCCAAACTACCTCCAGGTCCCAAAGAATCATCGATTTCTAGTAAAAGTGTAGCATTCTCTGGTGATTTGAAAGGTCTTCTTAAAATATAATCTTGATAACCTGATTGATCTGAGGTAATAAAAGCCCAATTTTTCACTGCGCTGAATAGTGGATTAGAATCTATAGCTGGCATTGCGCCACCTATAAGGTCTAATTCTATAACAGCTGCAGAATCTATACCAGCGATTATTCGCATTTCTTCTACAAAAACAGGATTCAAAGCACTTATGTCGAGTACACTTTGATCAGCTACTAATTGAGCTTGAGTCACTGACCCGCTCATTGTAAGTAGAATAACCGTTAAACCCAACAAGGCTGAACCCAAAATTGCCTTATTTTTCATTTTAGACCTCCATTTATTGTCTACTCTTAGTTACTGTTTAAGCTTAATATAAGTATTGTTTTAGATTCCACCCAGATAAGAAGTTCGAAAAAAATAGAGGTTCTAGTTACAATCTGTCTAAAAGCGAATATGGAAAATTAACACTTTCTTGAAAAAAAACTAATCATAAAAACAGAGTTAACAAAAAGAAACTATGACATTTTTTCTCGAAGTCTACTAGCAGCGGTTTCTGGTAATATTCCATTAATGTAGGTCATCGTGCTAGTTTCAACTGCCCCCAGTAATTTCAGCGATTTGATATTTCTCTGGGGTGTATGAATTTTAAAATAAAAGTGGAACATATTAGATCCTTGTGTATTCAAAGGACTTTGATGTAATGAAAGTGAATAGCTGATGTTTTTCTCGAAAATATCATTTAACGAGATAATTGTTTGCTTAATAATAGAGATGAAAGAATTCATCTCAGATCTTGTGCACTGATGAAGAAAGTTAACATGCCGTTTTGGATATACAAACACATCATAAGCATACCTTGCAAAATATGGGATAAATGCTAATAGATTATTATCTTGAAAAACAATTCTCTCTTCTTTCTCTTGTTCTTCAACGATGTAATTACATACCATACAAGATTTTTCTTTTTCTCTGTATTTCTTAATTGAATCAAATTCTTTCTGAATCATATTTGGAATCATTGGAAATGCATAGATTTGTCCATGAGGGTGGATAAGAGTTGCTCCTACATCCTCACCATAATTTTCGAAAGGTAGTATGTATTTGACTTTTTCATCTGTGCTTAATTCTTTGGTAGCCCCCATCCATGAATTAAAAATTTGGAAAATTTCCTCAGCTGGTAAATCAATAAACTTAGCATTGTGATTGTCAGTATATACAACAATTTCACATTTACCATAACTCCTCATCTTAATCTGAAATTCTCCTGAACTAAATTTTCGAGTATCATTCTCTGCATCTAGTGCTGGAAATTTATTTGGAATTCTTACAGGTTCTATGAACTCTGGAACTTCAGGAGAGCCAGAACATAGAGGGCAAAAATCATTCTTTCTGTCTGGTCTTACTTGTCTTACTTCTGAATAAATGATCCATTCACCAGTAAACGGGTTTTTTCTGATTTCTCTATGACTCATTGTTTTAGAACTTCTATTGCCATATTTAATTTCTTCGGACATTTCCAAACCCACAAATCTTCAAGTTTTTCTCCTCCCAAAACGTTTATATTTTGAATTTATTGTTTCCTCTTGTGTATTCTACAATTGTTTTGCATGCAAATCTGCAGTATGCAGAAATTCCAATAAGTGAAATACCTCAAGTAGTGAACCTGAGCTATATTCCAGTTCTATCAACTCTTCTAGAAATTCCTAAAATCGAAGTGGTTCTAAATTTCACAGGAGTTACTTTGGAGATATTGAAAAATAGTTATCCTGAAGTTATTGATTTACTTAAGGAAGGAATTGATCAAGGCAAATTTGAACTGACAGGTTGTGGATATTCACACCCAATATTCCCCTTACTACCAATAACTGATATGAAGAAACAAATTGAATTTAACAACAATGTTCTAGAATCCACATTAAATTATAAACCTAAAGGATTTTGGTTGCCAGAACTAGCTTATGATCCACTAATCCCTAGAATTCTCAAAAGTTTTGATTTCTCGTATACTTTTATTGACGAAGAATTATACAAGTTAAGTTCTCCTTTACTTAATGATGCAAATGAGTACAATATTCCCTATTATTCTGCTTCACATTATATTATAGAATTCATGAAAGCGAAAGGAATATTTCGTAAATTTTTCAAGTATAAAAAGGCAACAAGAGGTCTTAAAAGATATGCAAGAAAATCTAACTTTTATCCAGTTGAATTGAAAGGTGTTAAAGGTACAATCACAGGATTGAAGATTCCTCAAGCATGGAGTATTTTCTCTACTGCAAGTTTATTGAAATTTCCTTTTCTTAAACCTAAAAGAGTAATTAGAAATCTTACAAAATTCAGGAATGATCCTGGATTAGTTATACCTTATGGAACCGATATCGAATTCTTTGGTTATCGAAGTTTTGTTGAAGGAAAACTTCCAACAGAAAAACATCTAAGGGATTTCCTTGAAAAAATGATAAAGATTCAAGATAATCAGATGATTTTACCTTCTAAATATCTAAAAGATAACAAACCAAAAGATCTCGGATATTTGAAAACAGGAAGTTGGGCCCCTGATAGAAGATTAGACATTTGGACTAAAGATGAAGATAATCAGAAACTTGAAAGGTTGTGTGGGGAAGCTCGTTGGTATTTTGCTCATTTGCCCGAAAGTGAGATAACTGAACAAATGTGGAAACATTTACTACTTGCTGAAAATAGTGATGGAAGAGGATGGGATCCAAT
>JAGLOH010000328.1 GCA_023139025.1 Candidatus Heimdallarchaeota archaeon
GAGGAATTGCCCATGAATTTAATAACATACTCTCAACAATCATAGGGGCAACTGATATTTTACTTGAAGATGTAAAGAACAAAGATTCTATTAAAATGCTTGAAGTTATTCTTAAACAATCATTACTAGCTTCAGAACTTGCCAAAAAGATGCTTGATTTTAGTAAATTTACTGATATTAAACCTAAAGTCGTAGACTTAGAAGAATTTTTCGAAGAGCTCCGGGATATTTTTTCTATAAGTTTCTCTGTCAACCTCACAATTACAAGCAAGATGAATCTTGGCAAATTACTAATTGATCCATTCCAACTTCAACAAGCTTTGATGAATCTGCTCATTAATTCAAAAGATGCTCTGTCAGAAAAAGGTAGAATTACAATAATCATATCTTCAGTTACGGATGAAGATGTAAGTGATTTTGAATTAAACAAAGTCAAGAGTGGAAATTATGTTAATATACAAATTGAGGATAATGGAACAGGGATGAGTAAGGAAGTACAAAACAATATATTTGTTCCTTTCTATTCAACAAAACCAATTGGGAAAGGGTCTGGTTTAGGATTATCACAAGTATATGGGATAATCAGACAATATAGTGGATATATAGATTTCGAATCCGAAGAGGGAAAGGGAACAAGATTTAATCTCTATTTACCCCAATATGTGCAAGAATAGGAAAAAAACAAGCAACCTTTCTTATTACTATTGTAACAATCAAAACTAATTCTAAACGTGAAAATTGTACATAAAAAGGAAATAGTTATTAAGTCAACAACTTAGCTGCTTCTAATACTATTTTGACCAGTTCAAGAAGGTCATTCTTTCTAATAGGTTTGTGTTTTACAAATAGAGCTCCAGCATCTTGAATATCTTGAATCCCTTTGGAGTGTGCAGTGATTGCGATAATTCTGGCTTCTGGGGATATTTTTATTATTTCCCTAGTTGCTTCTATACCGTTCATTTTAGGCATTACTATATCCATCAACGTAAGATCTGGTTTGTGTTCTTGAAAAACACGGATTGCTTCAAGACCAGTGCCTGCTTCCATTACATCATAGTGCTCTTGAAGTATTCTACGAAAAATAAAACGAAGTTCTTCATTATCATCAACTATCATTATAGTTTTCATTGAACCCCCACACATGAACTTCTATGAACTAACTGTACTATAAAAAACAGCTTATAATTGTATTTCTTTATTGCAGAATAAGATAAGATTTGTTTTATTTTTGTACAAATTTGCATTTATATATTTTCAAGATATTTCAGAGAAAATCTATTAAATCTCTCATTTTTTCTAAGGTTTCAAAACCCTTCTTTGTAACTTTAAACTCCTTAATTTTGGTGTCTTGTTCAAATAACACTATCAATCCTTTCTTTTGAAGTTCATTTAGATGCTGATAAATAGATTGCTTAGATTTAGCTCTCCCTAAGGATTCCCATAGAGAAATTCCATAAGTTGCTTTACCTTCTGAAATAAGATTCAATATCTCGAATTTAGTTGTAGAACTTTCAGATAATCCCCAGACAACTTTTCTTTTATCTCTCAATTGAGTAGCATAGATATTAAGTGCATTAAAACCAGATCCTGAAAGAATCGCAACACTATGTTTAGGATTTATTTCTTTTTCTTTAATCAACTCACCAGCAGCTGCTAAAACAGAAGCTGAAGCTGGTTCGATAAATAATCCTTCATTTCTAGAAAGATTCAAAGCTTCCTCAATCATCTGTTGAGCATCAATTTCTATCTCTTTTCCTTTAGAAAACTTAATTGTTTCTCGTACTTCCTTTAAAAGAAAGGGTTGTTCTATTTCTAAGGATTCAGCTATGTAGGCACTCTTTGTTTTCTCTAAAGATATTGCATAGATTCTGGGGAGTTCTTCTATCCATCCTGAAGCAAGTGCATCTTCTAACCCTCTATAGATAGAATAAATAAGAGATCCAGATCCTCTAGGGATAATTAAAGCATCAAAAAACTCTTTTTGTAAAGCTATTTCTAAACCTAAGGTTTTTTGACCTTCAATAGCTAAAATATTATTTTCAGGAGTTGCTAAATAGGTATTTGCTTCTTTACTAATTCTTTTTGCTTCAGTAATAGATTCTTCAACAGAATTACCCATTTCGATTACATTACTGCCATAAACCTTCATTTGTTCAATTTTAGAAAGTTCTAAATTTTGTGGAATTACATTTTGAGATTTTATTCCTGCTTTTGCTGCATAAGCTGATAAACTGATGCTAAAAGACCCTGTACTTGCACCAATTACTTGAGAGCTTTTATTCTTAACAGCATCTGAAATTATCAGAGAACTAGCTCTATCTCTAAAGGATCCAGTAGGATTTCTGAATTCTAGTTTCAAACTTAATTCTAGAAGATTCCTCAGATTCTTAACCTTCAGAAGTGGTGTGTTTCCCTCATGTAAGGAAACAGGATTAGGATAATCTGGAAGAAAATCTCTTAATGACCACATAGATGTGAGAGTAATATTAGATTTAGAGGGACCTATAATTGGAGTAATAGATATCAAATTATTACATGAAGAACAGCGCAATGAATTACCTATACGCAAACTTCCACACTTTTGACAAATGTTCTGTTCTCTCCGCATCTAAAAATACTAGGTAAAATTCTATTATAACTCTATTGTATATGCTCTTCAGACAATCCCTGAAGGTTCTTCATCTTTGTCTATTAGTATCTCGCATGAACATAGATCATCAAAAATTGATTCAATTTGAAGAGATAAAGGATCTTCAAAATCCAAAAAAAAGTTCATATCTTTCTTTTCCAAGCTGTTGAACAACTGTATGAGAATATCTCTTTCTTGCTTTGAATTTAC
>JAGLOH010000329.1 GCA_023139025.1 Candidatus Heimdallarchaeota archaeon
ATTTGTACTAGATCCCCCCGACATTTGATAAAATTTGATAATTTTACCGAGTGAATATGCATTTGCAAATTTAGTAATTTCTTTTGAGGTGAGAGTTGTATAATGAGCCATCTGAAATGAACACTTTTAATCTGTTTTATATCTTTATAAGATAGTCGATTTCGGGGATGTCGTCCTGCTTTAAATATGAAAGAACCCATGCAGTATTTCAGATGTACAAAACGACTGTTTCACTGAAACAGTAAAAAACTAGTAGCATAATTATATTAGGGATAAGATGAAAATACCGATTTTGATATTTGCAGGAAGAGATGAAGAAAAAAGGGAATTTTTGAAAGAATTAGATCCTGAAGGAAAATATAAAGCCAAAATGCTATTTCCGATGCATGGTAAAACTATAATAGAATGGGTTGTTGAAGAGTTTCAAAAATCTTCTATGGTAGAAGAAATATATATTCTTGGACTAACAAAAGAGGATATTGATATAAAAGGTAATGTTCATTATGTTCCTATTGGTCTCAAATCAACACTTACTGAGAAATTCAATGCATGTCTTGATTATTTAGAACACCAAGGAAAATTCAATGATTTTGTCATTTTCTGTAGTAGTGATTGTCCTGGAATCAAAGTTAAAACTATTGAATCATTTATAAATTTTGTACAGGAAAATACGGAACTTGATTTTATCATCTCCTTGATTACTAAAGAGACTATTGAAGAAGTTTTTCCAGATTCAGGTAGAGGTCTTGCAATATTGAAAGATATTAATGCAATTCAAGGTGAATTAATGATGATTAGCTCAAAGGCTATCAAAAAATATGGGCATGTGATTGATAGTTTTATGCGGTTAAGAAAGAAGAGGTCACTGGGACCCTTTCTAAGATATGTTGCTAGAAGACCTTTAGCTTGGTCAAAATTAATCAAAATCGCTCGTGGGAAGGGTACTCTAGATGATGCGATAATTGCTTTTCGTCGAGCTTTTCGACTTAATGCTGCAGCACCTATTTATGATGATCCAGGTCTTGGCTTAGATATGGATTTACCAGGAGATTACGAACGTTTGAAAGATTATGTTAAGAAAACAAAAATGTAATTAGAATAGTTGGGAATGTGAAAAAAATGAAAAAATATCCAGTTTTCCTCATGGCAGGAAGAGATAAAGAAAGAAGAGAAATTATGCAAGTTTTGGATCCAGAAATGAAATATAAATCAAAATGTCAGCTGGATCTTCTGGGAAAACCTATCATTCAATGGGTTATTGATGAGCTAGAAAAATCAAAATATGTTGAACAAATCTATATTTTAGGGCTTTCTGAGGAAGACCTTCAACTGGAAGGAAATTTAGAATACATTCCTGTTGAAACAACAGCTGAGGTTTATGACAAGTATAGAGTCGGTTTTGACTATTTGATAAAAAAAGGAAGATACCATGATATGGTAATAATGTGTGGTTCGGACATTCCTGCTGTCAAGATAGAAAGTATAGAAGAATTTTTTCAAGTAGTGTCTGAAAAGGATCATTATGATTTTCTTTGGGGAGTAGTTCCAATAGAAATAGCTGAAGCTGAGTTTCCTGAACCTGATAGGACAGTAGGTCATTTTAAAGATCACAGTTTATTCCCAGGTGACATTTTTGCTTTAAGTTACAGAGCATTTAAAACTAGTGAAGCTTCTATTCGGCAACTTTCTGATAGTCGGAAAAAAAGATCTTTCTGGACAGTTGTTTGGTTCATTGCTAAGAAACCTAGAACTTGGTTAAAAATAATTAAAGTATTCCTTAGAAGAGCAACAGTAAAAGATGGCATTCGTATTTTTGAAATCGCATTCAACTGTAAAGCAGATATTGTAATTATAGAAGATCTAGGTTTTGGATATGATATGGATTTGATTCAAGATTATAAAAGATTAGAAAGATATGTTGCAAAAGTAAAACAAGTTCCATAGAAAAATCAGATTTCTGCTATTTTTTCTTCTACTTGATCTCCTTTGATTTTTGGTTTAATAAACGAGAATACACCTAAAATTACTGCAAGTACAAGTGCATATTTACACATCATACTAGTCACTGTTCTTGCAAAATAACTATCTACCCAGACCATAATATACATTGGAGCTAGAAATGATAAATAACCGATCAAAACAAATAAACTAGATTTCCTGTCAAAATTGTTTCTACGAAATAATAGGTGAGCAACAAGAAATATAATGCTATAAACTATGATGCCTACATAGTAAATACCATAGTAAAGGGAATGATGGATAGAGTAGATAGCATAGAAAGGATTACAGCTTTCAAGAGCTACTGATCCTGGAGTAACTAGATAATATAACGAAAAACCTGTAGCTGCTGCAAATCCTATCCAGTAATCTGGGTATCTCCATCCAACAACTTTAGAACTAAGAAAGTAACCTAAAGGTGGAAGGAAAGTAATGATTGTGTAAGCTATTCTTCCAGTAATGTTTTCGTTTACTCCTATGCAAATAAGAAATTCTGCTAACTGATACAACTGAAGAAGAATCAACACCGATGCGATTGACCAAAAGAATGGATGCTTCCTATTGAATATTATAACAGCTACTAATATGAAAAACTCTATCCCAAAGAAGATAATTGAGAGAGTACCTGGAAGCATTAGATGTTTCTTTTCATTATGTCATATAAATGCTTCTAAACGGACTGTGGAGTATTTTGCACAACCGTTGCAATGGATTATTTAAAAAGGTAGCCACATTTTTTATAGGTGGATAAATACCATGAAGAGGAAATTTCCCGTTTTTTTAATGTCTGGAAGAGACAAAAATATCCGTAGAGAAATAATGCAAGTAC
>JAGLOH010000033.1 GCA_023139025.1 Candidatus Heimdallarchaeota archaeon
GAGCTGCGGATTATGAAAGAGTATTGGTGAATAGATTCTGGGATTATGGGTTTGCAGTTATGAGGGCTCCTTCTTCATCAGGAACAAGTAAAATGCCTAGACCTGACGTTTTCGCAGGTTCTGCTGAAAAGGGAATGCTATTGGCTATTGAAATCAAAACAAGCCGTCAAGAAGTTTTTTATATCCAAGAGGAACAGATACAAGGTTTAGTAGAGTTTGCAGACAGACTAGGAGCTGAACCATATGTTGCTGTCAAATTCGTTGGTAAGCGAATGGATTTCATCTTTCTATCTGTACCAGAATCTCTAACTCAAAGCAAGGGTGGTAGCTATCGAATAACAGTTGAAAATCTTATGTCAAAAGGAACAGATTTCTACTCTCTTATAGGTGAAGAAAAACATAAGGATCAAAAATGAAGAAAACAAGAATGGTGGGTTTAGAATCAATTTGAAGTTGATGATGAAATGAAGATACTAAAAAAAGACTATAAGCATGGAATAATTGAACTTATCCCTGAAAACATTGATGACTTATATGGTATCTATAGAATCTTAAAGCGAGGCGATAAGGTTAGAGCTTCCACATCTAGAAGATTGAGAAGAAAGGATGATGGTGTAAGAGCTGATACTGGCGAAAGAGTCAAAATGACACTTGAAGTAGAAGTTGAAGAACTTGCTTTTCATGGTTTTGGAGATAATTTAAGATTCAAGGGTACAGTAATTGATGGTCCTGATGATCTAATATCTCTAGGAAGTTATCATACTATTTCATTATCTTTGATGGAAAAAGTTCGCATTGTAAAGACAAATTGGACCCATATGGAGAAAAAAGTTATAGAGGATATAGAAAAAGCATCAATGCTAGCTAAACTCATAATTGTGACAATTGAAGATAATAGCGTCTGTATTGCTCTAGTTACACAATTTTCAACTAAAATTATTTCTGAATTTAGTTCACCAGTCTCAAGGAAATTTAGTGATGTTAAACAACATTCTAGTGAAATGGGCCAGTTCTTTGCTGAAGTTCTTCAATTAATACAAGATACAGTCAAACAATATGAATCACAAGTCATAATTCTAGCAGGTCCAGGATTTACTCCTGAAAACTTCTATGAATTTATTAAAACTAGAGATCAAATTCTATTTGAGAAAGTTACTCGAGTCCATGTAAGTACAGGTGGCAGAGTTGGGTTAAAGGAAGTACTTTCCACAAAACTCCCGGAAAAAATAGCTAACGAACAACGTGTTGCTTATGAAACCAGATTAATTGAAGAAGTGCTGAAAAGATTAGGTCAAGAAACAGGAACCGTTACTTATGGATTAGATAATGTTAAGAGAGCTTTAGATATGGGGGCAATTGAAACTCTACTTATTAGTGATGATCAAATCAGTATAGAAGATCTTGAAAAAAGAAAAATTATTGATGAAATGGTTGATACTAATTCAAAGATGAGAGGAAAAACTGTTATTATGTCAATTAATCATGAATCCGGAGAACAACTTTCTAAATTAGGTGGACTAGCAGCTCTTCTTAGATACCAATTACGAGATTGATTTATCACAATGGCTCTAAGTAAGTAATAATACCTTCTGGATAAGGATATTGGTGAATAATTTCAATACTCGAAATGACTTCAGCAAATTTTGTCTTTAGCTCTCCACTTATCCGTTTTGTATCCAACCAGTTCAGAAATATTGTATTGGTTTTTTCGTCAATATCATAATCTTCTTCTCTGAAACCATATTCTGAATTGAGTGATTTTGTGATCAAATTGAGAGAATTGATACTATCAACTACGATTTTAGCTCGAACTATCAGCCCATCTTCTGTAATATCATCAAAATGTTTAGAATAGTTGTTAGCTCTTCGTACTAATCTGTTTTTAAGCTGTGTTTTATCCTTATATCTTGAAGAGCAATAATGAATAGAAATTGGGGATTTTTTGAATTTCTGTAAAATATCCATTGCTAACTCTTTACTGCCTTTTACTGCAGCGCTTACACTATCTTTCGCGATATAATTCATTTTAGCAAGAATTTCAACATTAGCATCTGTTATCTCTAACTCATTTAGGTTAACAAAATCTAGATTAATATCAATTGCGAAATTTATAATTTCAATAATTTTTTGCCTGTGATCAGGAATTACAGGAATTTCTATCCCCACACCCCAATCAAAAGATTTTGCAACTTTTAATGATTCTTTTATCTTCTCGGAAAGAATCAAACGTGGTGGGTGAAATCTTATTTCATCCAATCCTGAACTTAAAAGAATCTTCATTTGATTGGAACTAAGAGAATGGGAAGTATAAAGATGACAATGAAAATCTTCTCCAAAATGCTTTTTGAATCCACTTATGTATTCATTAACCCTTTCAAGAGTAACCGCAGGATCGCCCCCTGTGATTCCAGCTCCTAAAGCTGACATAATCTCTGCTTCTGCTATTGCTTGATTAACTGTAGTGATTTGTTGTTCATTTGCGAAAGTTATATCCTGTCTTCTTTCTTTCATTATAGGACAGTAAAAGCAATTGGAATGACATTCTCCTGTAACAAATAAGACTAATTTTGCTCCTAAGGAACAAAGTTGGCATCCTTTGGTGGGTTTCCCTACAATCTTATTTTCATGCCATTTGGAGATTTTTCTCATCTTGAAAAAGTACAAATGTCATAATAAAAAGTATCAGTTTTGGTAGAAGTTTACTAATTAATTCTGAAAGAACAGTTTTTTATAACTAAACTATCAACCATAGCGAAAGGGTCAATTATGCTTACAACTTTCCAAATCGTTCTATTTGTTATAATAGGTCTTTTGTTGTTGTCATATTTAGCTAAAGTCTTGAATTTACAGAAATATGGCATACATATATCACCTTTTGGAATAATATTCAGAACAGAGTTTTTCAATAAAATATTGGAAAAGATGGGAGAGAAAGGAAAAAGATTTTGGAAATTCCTTTATGATATTGGTAAGATATTAACAGGAATTATTACTCTAGGCTTACTTGGCTTCTTTATAGTGAATCCATTCTTAATCTTATTCAATTCACCTGCTGGTTTAGGTTTCCAGCTTATAATTCCTGGTGTAACAATAGATTTCAAAATGGCTTTATTGTTCATTTTACCAATATTATTAGTTCTTATTCCTCATGAAATAGCTCATGCTGTGATGGCACACAGAGAAGGAATTAAGGTTAAATCTTCAGGAATTTTCATTGTGCTTGTGTTCTTCGGAGGGTTTGTTGAGCTAGTAAGAGAACAGGTTGAGAAAGCTAATCTGAAAAGCAAAATTAGAGTCTTTCTTAATGGATCTGCAATTAATGCAGTTTTTTCAGTCTTTTTTTTAGCATTATACCTTTTATCACCACTAATAGTATCTATAGGTTACACTGATCCTAGCGGAGCGCTAATCACTAATGTATATGATGATTACCCAGCTGATATGGTTGGAATAGTTCGAGGAGATGTTATCACAACCATTGGAGCTTACAATTCCTCAACACAACAGATCATCTATTATCAGATAAATAATGTTGAAGATTACCATAGAGCTCTTGCAGAAAATGTAGGAATTGGTATGTTTTTCATAAGCTTACTCGACAAACCTACGAGAGCTCTTATCCCTACAACAGACAATCCATCTTCTAATAAAAATAATACAGATAGAATCTTCCTTGGTATAAACATTTACAATTATCATCCTCCTAAATCTGGAAGACAATCAATTTGGTTCCCCTATTATTGGAGCATGCAAATTTTATATACATTAAATATTGGTATAATGGCTGTATTTTTGAATACTTTACCCCTATTTTTGACAGATGGGGACAAGATTTTGCAAGCTTATCTTATGAACAAATATCCCGATAAACCTAAAGGGAAAAAGTTGTTAAATGTTGCAAGAATTATTTCTATTTGTTTAATAGCTGTGAATCTCATACTATCAATGGTATTTTAGGTGAAAACTATGAAATGCACTCTTTGTGGAGAACAAACAGTTTATGTTCGGCAATACGATAAGTTAGCTCTTTGCATTAGACATTTCAACGAACAAATGAGAAAACGAGTTCAGAAGACCATTACTCGATATAAGATGTTGGGAAGAAAAGATAGGATTGCCATAGGTGTTTCAGGGGGTAAGGATAGTATAGCTCTTCTAGATATCATGTCTAGAATTGAGAAAGATTTTCCTGAAAGTAATCTTGTAGCTATTATTATTGATGAAGGGATAGAAAACTATCGTGATGAAGGTTTACACTTTGCTAAAATGAATGCTGAAAGACTAAATATTGAACATCATGTGTTCTCCTTCAAACATGATTTTGGTTATGGTCTTGATAATATCATCGAGATTTTGGGCGAGAGAGGAAAAGATAGAGAGTATGGTGCTTGTTCATATTGTGGTATTTTAAGAAGAAAAATTCTGAACAAAGCTGCAAAAGAAGTAGGAGCAGATGTCCTACTAACCGGGCATAATCTTGAGGATGAAGCTGAAACTGTACTTCTTAATATTATAAGAGGAGATATTCAAAGACTAGTAAGGTTGGATCCAAAACCAAGAAAAATACATCACAGTTTAGTTCCTAGAGCAAAACCTTTTCGCACAACTCCTCAAGCTGAGATAGTCATGTATTGTTATTTGAATGACTTAGAATACCAGGAAATCCCTTGCCCTTATGCAGTTGAAGCATATAGGGGAGATGTTAGAGATTTTATTTTTAAAACTCAAGAAAAGCAACCCATGCTATCCTTCAATATTGTAAGGGGTTTAGATAAGTTATTGAAAATGGTTAGCGATATTCCAACAAGTAAAAAAATGCAGGATTGTACGAAATGCGGTGAAGCTGCAGCTAGTGATTTATGCAGGGGTTGCTGGTTGAAGGATAAGGTTGAATCCATTAAAGGACTAAAATAACTTACACCTTTTCTGAACTATAACATCAAGAAAAAGAAATATAAACAGTATCCATTTCCGTAACTTAATTACTTAAAAATCGTTTATGAGGAAATCAAAATGAGTGAGACATTAAAAAATCTAGCTAAAGCATTCATTGGAGAAAGTCAAGCAAGAAACCGATACACCATGTATGCAAAAATTGCGCGTAAAGAGGGATATGAGCAAATCGCAAATCTATTCCTTATAACAGCTGATAACGAAAGAGAACATGCCAAATGGAACTTCCGTATGATTCAAGAAGTTAAAAAGAAACTAAAATTCTCAGAAGAAGCTATTACAGTCGATGCTGAAGCACCATTGGTATTAGATAACACCATTGCTAATCTTGAAGCTGCAATTGCTGGGGAGCATTATGAGTATGAAACTATGTACCCTGAATTTGCTGATGTTGCAGAGAAGGAAGGTTTTTCAAAAATAGCAGATAGATTAAGAGCTATTGGTGACGCAGAAAAGCATCATGAAGAACGCTACAAGAAACTTTTGGCACAAGTTGAAGGCAAAACAGTTTTCAAAAAACCAGAAAAAGTTCAATGGGTTTGTCAGAAATGTGGTCATGTTCATGAAGGGGAACGCCCTCCAGACAATTGTCCAAGCTGCAGTCATCCAAGTAAATATTACGAAATTCTATGTGAAACATATTAGTTTCACTTACTTTTTTTTATTACGCAAAAAGATTTTGTATATATGTTGAAAGCTGAACACGATCATCTAATTCAATGCTTAGTTGACTCTGGATTTTCTCCCTTATATTGGACCAAATACTAATTGAATCCTGAAATTCTTGGACCAATACTCTAAATTTGTTAATTGCAGAATAAGATTTCCCTATAAAGGCATAACACAATTTAGCTCCTTTTATCTCCTGAAATATAGCATTGTAACCGTTGACCTTAGTTCTCTCAATAAAAGAACTTGAATCGTTTTGTGCAAATTCATGGTTAATGATAGTTTCTGTTAATTTGTTTATCAAATTCTCTGATAAATAAGATGATTCAAAATTCTCTGTATAAGAAATAGACCCATTTTGGTTGACTATCAAAAATAAGCTTGGTTTCTCATTTTCTAAAATAATATCCTCATAAGATATTTTGTTTTTCACAAATCTATTTAGTAATTCTTCCAAATTTGTAAGTTCCAGCCTATCAATGATGTCTGGTAGCTGATTTGTAGAACTGTTCCATAAATCAAGTTGTTCAATAAGTTCATCATGAGCGTTCGAAATTAGTGTTCCAAGTTTGTGAATCCCTTTTTCATCAGCAATCATCTGAGCTTTATTTAAAAGGGTTCTAGCTTTACTAGTATTGTACTCTATTAAAGCTAATTGCGATTCAAGCAAATACACTTCAGCGAGTAAGATAGATGATTTCTGTTCTTCAGCTATTTTTAAAAATCTAGAAATAGTATTTTTGAGTTTTTCAAAAACAGATAAATCCTTTGAAAGGTGATATTCGTGAACATACAAATCACAGAGATGGAATAACGCTGTTTTATTAATATTTGCAAACACAAATTTCGCAAAAGATAGATCTTCCAGAATATTCTCTATTTCTAATTTTTTATTCGAATCAATCTCCTTCCCTTGAGTCAGTTGATGTTTAAGATTTAGTGCTTTTACAATTTTAAAGAATCTGTGACTTTGGTGTTTTTCTTCGTGTAAATTTTTGATTGATTCAAGTTTATCTTGAATCTCTAAAGCTCTTCTTACATCCCCCATTTCTAAAGAAATTCTAGCTAACTCATAAATTATCATTGGATAATGCCAATGCTTTGTGTTTTTTGCTTTTTCAAATGAATCTATGCTTCGTTCATAATAGCTATAGGTTGATTCTATATCACCCTTATACCAATAATAATTACCTATACTTCCAAGAAGAATTCCTATAATAAACGGGGAATTCATCTTTTCTGCTAAGGCTAAAGCCTTTGTCATATGTTGAAATGCTTCATCCAGTTCTCCTCTTAACATATAGATGTCCGACATATTGCCTTCTGAACCCATTTTTAATTCAATATCACCAGTTCTTTCGCCAACAATTAAACTTTGCACATAAAAGGGGAGAGCTTCCGAACTCTTATCAAAGAAGTTGTAGAGATTTCCTAAATAGAATAGAATCCATCCTTTCTCATAATCATCGTTGATTTGATTTGCTATTTTCAAACACTGATTCAAATCCTCCAAAATTACTTCAAATCCTGCACTGTAACCCTTACTACTTCTCAAATAGAATGATTCCCTTCTCAGATACTCAGTACTTTTTTTATCTTCAATTGAGTTTATAGCTTGTTTAGCAATTTCAAGAACTTCCTTTCTTTCATTAATTCTACCAGATAGAGTATAAATCCAAGTCATCCAGATTGCCGAATCAAAAATCAAATAATGATTACCGATTTCTTTACTTTTTTGTAAAGCTTCATTCCCATTTTCTAATGCTAAGGAATAAGGCTGAATAAGATAATAAATTCTAGTTTTCAATATTTTACAGTTAATATATTCTTCAATGAAAAGGTTCTCTTTCTCCAAGTTATGATCCAATTGAACAAGAGCCTGGTTATATTTTCCTTGAATAACCATTTTCTCAATTTCTTTCAATTTAGGACTTAATGAACCCTTCACAATTTCACCCCAAGACTTTCCTAGACAAAACATTTACAATTAAGTATTTTAAAGATTTTTTGTCAAAAGTAGTAGACAACTGAGCCGACCATAGCGACCTGTTGTTTGACACCGTTTTAGAAGCCGTTTCTTAATCATAAGCTCCACGCCGCTTGCTATGGGCACCACATATCAGTCTTAGAGCTGCTTACTTCCGTACCTGGCCCATTTTGACTTCAACCTTTCTAACGATTTCCTCCGAAATCGCCTCCAGTGTACACAGTCTCATAGGGCAGCGCTTCGACGCTATCCGATTAAGGCGTATCAACCTCAACGAAGCCTCAGCAACAGCATTCACCCCAGCATATAGAGCGCTTCTGGTACAAGGACGCCCTAGGTCCCCGGCTAGTCGTTGCTATCGACCCAGTTTCTAGTTAGCAAAAGAAGCAAGACTAATTTAAACATTGCTATTTTTGGTTAATTTGTCATTTACTAATTACATAAAGAAGAACTTATGAACAGATATTCTGGTTTTACATTAATGTCTGAATCAGCTGATGATAATCAATTTACTCAAGAATTTATTCAAGCTATTGATGATTTTCTAAAAGACGCCACCAAACTTGCAATTCTAGGTGTAGGCAATGAAGATAATGGAGACGATGCAGTAGGATTGTATATCCTTACTATTCTTCAAGAAGCAAACCTACCAGATTGGGTCACAAATTTTTATTGTGAAAAAGTTCCTGAACATTTTCTTGGGAAATTTAGAAAATTAGAGCCAGACAGAATCATTATTTTAGATGCTGCTGATATGAAAGAAATACCAGGAGCTATTGCAATCTTTCCCAAAGAGGCTGTTTCTAGTGGTTTTCATCTTTCTACTCACACATTGTCTTTAACAATGCTTGAAGAGTTTCTCAAACCAGTTGTTCCAGATCTAATTACACTGTATGTGGGTGTTCAACCAAAGGATCTATATTTTGATACCCCACTATCTAAGGAGTGTAAAAATGCAGCTGAGGAATTTGCAGAGTTATTGATAGAAAGAATTAATCGGGCAGGTAAAGAAAAAACAAATTAGGTTCAGCGCTCTTTATTGGTTTGCAGTTTAAGTTAGGTTTTTAACAAGAAAACACAAGAATATAATATGAAAAAGCAAAGTATTATCATCTTAATGTTTATCACAACGCTATTTTTCGTAACTTTACCTAATACTACTGAAACATATGCAGGATGGGAAACGGATGCTATAGGTGATGTTTCTCAATCTTATTTTGACATAACAAACATGACCATTTCTAAAACAGTTTTACAACTTTCTTTAGCTGATGAGCCTTACTACAACGATAGTGGAGTAAACAATTGGCGATTTTACAATATTTGGATTGATACAAGCATGCATGATACCAATCCTGATACAGAGACTTGGAGTACTGATGTTTACGAGTATTTAGCACATTTTGATTGCCGCTGGAATGGTGACCAATGGATAAATAATTCATACATTAGCGCTTTTCGTTATTACCTTACCTCAGATGGTAGCGCAAAAGTTGAAGGTAATTTTTATTGGGATGGAAACAACTGGGTTGGGTCTGATCCTGATCTAGATGTTGCAGATATTTCAGGAAATGACATTACCTTTGATATTGATGGGGCAATTCATAGAGAACATCCTTTAGGAACTGGTTATGTTATCCAAGGTGTTGCTAATACATCTAATTTTACAACTGTTGACATTGCACCAAACAATGGTTGGGTTGATGAATTTGATAATTTGTATACAATACCACCAACTAATGGATCAGAAACTACTGGAACACCCTACTCAAGTATTGCATTAATATTTGGTTTAGCATTCTTAGGAATGATAGGTTCAAGCGTCAAAGCATATAGAAAAAAAATAGGAAATTAAAATCAATTTCCTTTTTTATTATTATTCCTTTTATATTACTAACCTAATGTTCAAAAAATATTATAACTGTCTGAAGGTTTGATTTTTTATAAAAAAGGCTATTAAACAAAGGTGAGATATTTTGAATCAAGAAGCTTTTAGAGAGTATTTATTGAAAAATAATTCCGAGGAAGAACAAATATCAACATTTATTGCTAGACTACTAGAGCTACAAGAATTTCTTAAGAAAGAGGGTAGTGATATTGATTCAATATATAAGGGGAAAATAATTGAGTATACAGAGTCTTTAGTAAACAAAAACGAAGAAATAATTCTAAATTTGTTAAGAGCTGTAATTAATTATGCAAATTTCATAAAAAAATATGATTACATCATCGAGGTCATTGACATAGTTGAAGGTTACAATGCCATGGACAATCTTTATACAAGAATAGCAGAGCACTTTGATGAAAAAGTAAGAGATGAGATATTTAAAGACCTCACAATTCCTGTTTTGGGAGTTCATCCAGATGAAAAACCGGAATTTACTAAAAAAATTATGAGAAGAATGGAAGAGAGAATTGGAGAAGAAAAAACAGTTGAAATATTGTCACCATGTTTACATGGAAGACCTCTTGATCCAATTAAGAAAGACAGAGAAGATTTCTTGAGAATTGGTGATATTGATGAATTCCTGAAAATAAAGAAACAAGAATTTGTTGAAAGACTAGAAAAACATGCAAAAGAGGGAACATTAGAATATGCTCAATATGTCAATGATGAAGTTGTCAACTATGTAAAAAGTAGTAGAACTATTACTCCAGGAATAAGGGAGGAAAACAAAATAATAGTTACAAAGATACCTTATCAGATGAAAAGATTTCTCAATACTGAAAATAAAAGAATGAAAAGATACTATAGCTGCTACTGTGCATGGGTGCGAGGAGCAATTAAAAAGGGAGATGAAAAGGAAATTTCTTCTAACTTCTGTAATTGTAGTGCAGGATTCTTTAAGCAATATTGGGACATAGTTTTTGACCAACCAGTTAAAGTTGAACCTATTGAAACACCTCTTACTGGTGCCTTAGAATGTAAGTTTGCGGTAAACATTCCAGAGGAATACCAGAAAGGACATGCTAATGCATGAAGTCGGGATTTTATTTCACATTTTTTGTATTTTATTAGCAAATTCCCTTGCATTCTCTATGTCATCTTCATCAGGCTGTTTTTTGATAATTTCCGAATATATAGCCCATTGTTCCTCTTCGGTAACAATCTGATCATGAATGAATTTCTCTATGGGTTATTATGATGGTAAAGAATTCTATGAATTTATGCTTACAGATACTCCACAACTTCTTGAACATCGTGCACATTGTGAATTAGGGGAGAATTACATTCATTTAGCCTGGGAAACTAGTATAGACAAAGGAACTGGAGCCTATGACCCAATGCAGACTAATCTTTTTTATACCAGAATATCCTTAAGGGAAATAAAACTGTCGAAAGAAACTGTTAAGATACCATCAATGATAACCATAAAGAATGCTCCCCCATAGAACAGAGCTCTTTAACGATTGGACTTTCTTAAAACTTACCATCTACATTGCTCTGTCCATTAGAATCCGTTTCTTTTACGGTAGAATTCTTGTGTGAGATACAGGGATTCTTATGAAATTATTATTGTTTTCATTAAATTGGTTTGAACTAAGAAATATTCAGGGTCTGTATTGTCGTTATAACAAGTGAGCACAAAATTAATTGTTGAATCTACAATAAATGAAGTGTTGAGAAAACCTCTAATTTGATAATTACCTGATTTTTGGAGCACAAAAGAGTAACCTCGTGATCTATTTAAGATTAAGTATTCCAATTGCGGTTCTTCTGCAATGATTTCAATATAACTAAATAATCTAAATGTGTCAAATAACAAATTATTGTCACTATCTATAACTATAGAATCGACTCTAATAATATCTGCACGCATAAAATCTGGAACATTGTGGTAAATATATTGGAAATTAATTTCCATTACAAAAGTAGAATTTTCATATAATTCTACTTCTTTAATCGTTATTGATGAATTACTAGACCAATTCATACCATAAGCATCAGCAATTTCAAAGTTGTTGACAGTCCAACCATCACAAACTTCTTCTCCTTGGATGATCAAATTACTAGGAAGCCCTAGAACTAAAATTATTAGAATAAAGGAGATTGCTTTTTCAATTTTTATCTTTTTGGAATAATTAATTGGAATGATTTTATCTACTTCTTTGACAATCTTATCCTCTTCTTCAGTCCGATCAGTTTTTTTTCTCATTTTTAGTTTATGTATTAGAAATAGCAAACTCGAAGATAGTATCAATGGAATTATAAATAATAAAAGAACCATAATAAAACCTGCTAGAAATTCGCTTGAAATTGCAGAAATGTCCAAATTGAGATATGATTCTAGAATAAGGGATAAGAGTAAATTGTGAAATAACAAATCGCTCCATAAAAATATTGTAAACAAGGTTATAGCTATAAAAAATATACTAGCTATCGAAAGTGAAAT
>JAGLOH010000330.1 GCA_023139025.1 Candidatus Heimdallarchaeota archaeon
GAACATGTTGAAGAATGGAGTTATATTAAATTTCCATATCTGAAAAAGATTGGTTGGAATGGTTTTACTGATGGTCAAGAAAGCGGTGTTTATAGAGTAGGACCACTTGGAAGGTTAAATGCAGCAGATGGAATGGCAACTCCTTTAGCAGAAGCAGAATACAAAAGAATGTATGAAACTTTAGGAGGAAAACCTGTCAATTCTACATTAGCTTTTCATTGGGCAAGATTAATAGAGCTATTATACGCAACTGAAAGAGCTCAAGAGCTGATAAATGAAAAAGATATCACTTCCAAAAAAATCAGGAACCCAGTTGGACAACCTGGTGAAGGTATAGGAGTTACTGAAGCAGCTCGTGGAACTCTTATTCATCATTATAAGCTAGATGAAAAGGGATTAATCGAAAAAGCAAATCTAGTGGTAGCTACAACTAATAATTCCGCAGCAATTAGTATGTCGATTAGAGAAGCTGCTAAAGGACTTATCAAGAAAGGGGTAGTTAATGACGGACTACTCAATATGGTAGAGATGGCATTTAGAGCGTATGATCCTTGTTTTGCATGTGCTACGCATTCACTTCCAGGTAAAATGCCTTTGGAAGTAGAGATTTATTCACATGATGAAAAATTACTCAAAACCATAAAAAGAGGTCCTTCATAATGACTGTAACTAAAACAAAAACTGAATTGGAAGAGTTTGAACCTAATATAATAGGCTTCCTTTGTAATTGGTGCAGTTATGCTGGAGCTGATCTAGCTGGAACCAGCAGAATCCAATATCCAGCCAATATTAAGATTATCAAAGTGATGTGTTCGGGAAGAGTCAATCCAATGTATGTTGTTAATGCTCTTCAACAAGGAGCTGATGGTGTTTTAATCGGAGGGTGTCATCCCGGTGATTGTCATTATCAACATGGTAACTTGTTAGCTAGACGACGAATGGCAATTCTGAAGAATCTTTTGGAATTCATTGGGATAGATTCACGGAGGGTTCGAATGACCTGGGTTAGTGCAGCTGAAGGCAGGAAATTTGCTGAAGTAATTAAAGAAGTTACTGAGAAGATAAAAAAGATTGGTCCAATGAAAGATATTCAGAGGGTGAATGAATGGTAGATCAGCAACTGCTTATAGATGAAGTTAAGAAAGTTGTATCACGTGATGATGTTAAATGTGTTATTGGTTATAAGAAAGGAACATCTGGTTTTACAATAAGTCCAGCATTTGCATACTCAACTGAATATGTGGACAAATTCATCTTTAACCCCCTATGCAAAAAGAATCTTGCTGCTTATCCCCTCTTAGAAGATAAACTTCCTTTAAAAAGAGAAGAAAAAGAGGATAAAAGAAAGATAGGCATTGTTGCAAAAGGGTGTGACACTCGAGCATTGGTTCAGATTATCCAAGAGAAAGGACTCAAACGTGAGGACTTAGTTATTATTGGCATTCCGTGTTCAGGTGTAATTGATTACAAGAAAATTACAGCAATGTTCCCCAATGAAGAAGCTTATTCTACGATAGAAGAAGAACAAGGATTTTATAAAATTTCTATTAATGGAAAAGTTCATGAAATTGCTAAAGAGGAACTGTTAGCAGATTATTGTACTAGTTGTATTGCTCCTAATCCTGTTATTTATGATGTACTTATTGGGGAAGAGGTTGAGCATTGGGATCTGGAAGAGCATAAGAATCTCGATGTTCTAGAAGAAAAAGATGTTGGAGCGAGATGGGAATACTGGAAAGAACATTTTGATAGATGTATTCGATGTTATGCTTGTAGAGAAGCATGCCCTTTGTGTTATTGTAAGGAATGTATGGCTGATCTTCTTAATCCTCAGTGGATTAGACGATCTGTAAATCTATCAGAAAATACTGCTTGGAATATTATGCGAGCATATCATCTAGCAGGACGTTGCGTAGGGTGTGGAGAATGTGAATCTGTTTGTCCCGTAAATATTCCTCTTATGGAACTAAACAAAGAGATTGAGAAAGACGTGAAAAATATGTTTGAATATTCTGCGGGTATGGACTCGGAAGAAAAACCATTATTTGGTACTTTCCGACCAGATGATCCCGAGGAGTTTATAATGTGAGGTGTTATGATGGAAAATTTAATTTTACAAAAAGACAAACTTCCTGAGCTGATTGAGAAACTCTCTTCCAATCATGTTCTATATGGACCTACTGAAGAAAATGGATTTTCATTGTTCAAGCAAATTAGTAACTTCGATGAGCTAAACCTAAAATACCTTTTAACACGTGTCTCTCCAAAATCTCTTATCTTCAAACAGACAGAGACTCTATTCAAGTTTACACCAGGAAGAAAAGGTACAGTTACTACGGCGGAAGTATATGAAGAGAAGAGTATAATTTTTGCAATTAGACCTTGTGATGCGCGTAGTTTTAAAATACTTGATCCAGTTTTCGAAGGGAATTTTGAAGACCCTTTTTACATTTCAAAAAGGAAAAATACTGTTCTAATCGGATTAACATGTAACTCTCCAGAGAAGAATTGTTTCTGCACCTCATTTGATGATAGTCCCGGTTCAACTGAAAATGTTGACATTCTTTTTACAGATTTAGATGATAAGTTCTTTGTAGAAGTAGTTACAGAAAAAGGAAAAAATCTGATAAAATCAATTGAAGATATATTTGAAAAATCTACAAAAAATGATGAAGATTCTAAGAGAAATATTGTAACCAATTCTGTTGAAAATATCACAAGAAAAATGGATCTTGATGGATTAGTCCCTAAACTTGATAAGATGTTTGATCACGAATTATGGCATAATACTGCCCAAAAATGTATTGGTTGTGGAATTTGTACTT
>JAGLOH010000331.1 GCA_023139025.1 Candidatus Heimdallarchaeota archaeon
GGTCATATGGAGAATAGGAAAGCATGTAATCAAAATTTTCCTTATCTTTTGGATCTCCCCATTCTTTCCATTCTTGAGCTGTTAGTGGAATACTAGCATCTAGCATTGTATTAATAACATCTACAAAAGGTACTCTAGCAACAACGAAGTGGAACAAATCAGGACGCATTGTAACTGCACCCCCAACTAATAATCCCCCTGCACTCGCACCGGCAATAACTAATTGTTCTTTGGTGGTGACATTGTTTTCAATCAGATGCTCAGCAGTATCTATGAAATCATAGAAGCTGTTTTTCTTTTTTAACAATTTGCCTTCTTCATACCAGGGTCTGCCTAGAACACCGCTTCCTCTGACATGAGAGATAACATATATTATTCCTCTTTCAATTAAACTAACAGCTGTTGGAGAGAAATACGGATCAACTGATACACCATAAGAGCCATATCCATAGAGAAATGTTTGGGCAGGAGTACTAATGTTCTTCTTATGTACAATAGAGATTGGAACTTTAACTCCATCACGTGCTGTAATATATTTCCTTTCTGTAACAAAATCTTCTTTGTTGTAATTCTTAATTTCGTCTTGTTTCTTTAAAATTAATTTTCTTCCACTTACATTGTAATCATATACTGACTTAGGTGTTATTAGTGAAGTATAGACTAGTCTAAGATAATCAGAAGAATATTCAAAGTTGTCACCATCCCAAACACCGTACACTGTTTCAGGCATCTCTATTGTGTGATTATTTTCACTATTCCTTTCATAGAAAATATCTACTTTCGCTAAACCTGCTTCTCTTTTATAGATAACTAGAAAATCCTCAAAAGCCTCTGTCCACATGAGACGTACATCTTTATTATGAGAAATTATCTCTTCCCAGTTCTTCATTTCAAAGTCTTTTACAGTTGATCTCATTAATTTGAAATTAGTCGAATCATCTGAATTTGTTACAATGTAGAAAAATCCATCTTTGTGTGTAAGATGATATTCATGTTTCTCTTCTCTTGGATAGAATATCTGGAAATCCCCCAGAGGGTCAGATACATCCAGATATCTTATTTCAGAACTTATAGTTGATTCTGAATTCATAAAGAGATATTTGTTGTCCTTGCTTTTCCAAACAAAAATACGTCTTTCTATATCCTTCTCCTCAAAAATCACTGGATCATCTTTTGATGAAGAACCAACTATGTGTCTTTTTAATGCATAAGGTCTCTGTGCTTCATCTCTTATATTATAGTAAATAGTATTATCATCAACCCACTCAAAATTCCAACCAATGTTTTCAATTCCAGGAGTGGTAGTTTCTCCTGTTTCTAAATTCTTAATCTGGATAATGAATTTCTCATAACCTGTGTTATCAATAGAATAAGCTAGCATTTTCTGATTTGGGCTTATCTTAAATGTTCTAAGCTTGTAATACTCGTAATCTTTGGCTAAATCATTTATATCAAGGAGTATTTCTTCTTCATTTTCTAAACTCAAATGCTTACGACAATAGATTTTGTACTCCTTCCCTTTCTCATTTCTATCATAGTAATAATAGTCTTTGAATTTGTACGGAACACTTTCGTCATCTTCCTTAATCCTATTTTTCATCTCATTGAACAGTTCATTGGTGAAAGTATCTAGATGCTTTGTTTTCTCTTTAGTATAATCATTTTCAGCTGTTAAATAATCTATAACTTCTTGATTTTCTTTAAATCTAAGCCAGAAATAATCATCCTCTAATTTCTGACCATGAATCTCGGTTATTTTTAGCTCTTTTTTAGCAACAGGTGGTTGAAGTGGATCACTCATAACTTAATTTAAACAGAATTCTATAAAAAAATTTACTAAAAGCAAAAGGAATAATCAAAATACTAAGTTTTGTTTGATTATTTCCAACCATATACAAGCGATTTTGTATAGATAGTTCATTATAAGTATCGAATATAGACTATACTTATCGGAATACAGAGGTATTTAATCAATTAATGAGTGAATATATAGATAAATTGCTATAGTTATAATTATAAAACGATTATTATTTAGATTTTCTAGTGGAAAAATATTTTTATGGTTAATCAAAGAAGTTCTTGGCGTAGAGCATGAATGAACTAATAAACGGACAACAAATGCAAAAGAGAAGTTACATACAAATGATGGTTAGCACAGCAATTTTAATTATATTAGTGTAATTCTAACGATTATAGGAATAAACAAGCATAATGAAAGTTTATATGTGGGTTCTGGAACACTCGCAGGATTGAGTATTTTGTTCTTTATTATGATTCTTCTAGATATTAATGAAACATCTAGTAACTAGTAAAAAGATTGTAACAAGATGGTAGAAATGAAGAGAGATTAGTCTTTAAATTTCTAATCAGAAGTTTCTTCAAAACCACGATCAAGAACATTGACTATAATCCATTTTTCATTAGTTTTTACTAAATGGAAATATGTTTTGTGGCGCCCTTCAGATCCTGGAAGAATCATCCTCCAATTGAGTTCAGCAGAAGCAACCACTTCATCATATACATCAATATGTGAAAAATCGTCTGTTATAAAACTGATTTCAGCTTCAGGCATTTGTTTTCTTAGATTCATCAGTCCTTCAAAAGATAATTTCTTTATATCTTCTGTTGGGGTAATAAGCAATTCGTTGGTGTTTCCAACATTCAGTCTCCTGGCTTCAGGATGCCATATCTTCATAAAATTCTCCCAGTCTGAAGTCTCATTATATTTTGTATAATTAATGATTAATTTCTTAATTTTTTCAATTTCTGAAACATTACTCATAAACATTTGAGTATTCAAACATTAATAAGATTTA
>JAGLOH010000332.1 GCA_023139025.1 Candidatus Heimdallarchaeota archaeon
AAATTTCATGACTAAATCTGTCGCCATTTCAGGAATTGTTTCTATTGTTCTCATGAGATTCTTGAGTTCTAAACCCTTGGAAGATAAGTCAGCTAGTTCTACTTCATATCCTTTCGTTAAGCTTTTCTCTCTAAATATCAAATCAAATGGTCCTATCATCATTGTTTGCTTAGTTTGCAGTTGATCATAGAATGTCATAGTGGCACTTACATCATAAACTCCTTTTTCGTTGGGTTGCAAACATCGTATGGAGAGCTTATTTTCAGTTGAATGGCCAGCAGGTAAATTTGCAATTGTAATTTCTGTTCCACCATCAATAATATCGATTCCTTCTGGAAAATCGAGTTTGAAAACAAGGTTAAATGCTTCACCATCACCTTCATTTTCAATAATTATGGATAAGTTTGTAGGTTCTCCCAGTACTAAATCTCTAGAAATTTTTACCTCGGGAACGATTTTTGGTAATTTAACTTTTGACCTGAAATTTTTCACAACAATATCCATAGCATCGTCAATAGCTGGGAAGAATAATTCACCCATAATTTGTGATAGCCCTGGTTTTAAGTGGCCACCAACGAGTTGTTGAGCATTAAGTAAAGCTGTTGTATCAGAATCTTTCACAGCTTTAATGGCATGACCTGCTGCATACAGAACTTGTTGAGCTCTAGTAAAACCAGGATCATCCTGAATTTGCTCAATGTATTGCTTGTAAAGTTGTTCAGCCGACTGAAATTCCTCTATGGAGAAGAAGAAAAAGCATGCAGTAGAGATTAATACTATTCCTCTATCATATTCATTCCATAATAGATATTCTTGTGCTGCATTAACCAAATCTTCAATCACAGCATTTGTTGCAGCTCTCCAATCATCTACTGCTCCAATTTTCTTAAAAATATAGGAAACATAATAGATATTTTGTGAACTCATACGAAATTGTTTCTTCTCTTTATTTTCTTCTGATGCTCGGATAAAATTCTTAATCGCTTCATGGTACAAGTCCTCGGCTTGTGCCAACCCCCTAGTTGCTTCCTGATTTCTGGCAGCCTCTAAATACTTCCTTGCAGAGTCAGCATAATTGGCACTTTTAAACAAATCTCGTGCTTCTGACATCAGTGTAGCAAGGTCCTCGTCATAAGATTTTTCCATAAATTTTAAGCTACAATCTCAATATATAAATTTATTTAAGCACGCAATGAGCCTTGTTTAGAAGGCTCGAAAAGTTAAACATTTTTTAAGGTCTCTTTCACATACATTGGGAGAAACATAAAAATTTAGAAATTTTAAGTGGTGGACCGGACGAGATTCGAACTCGCGGCCTCTTCCATGCCAAGGAAGCGATCTTCCAGACTGATCTACCGGCCCACTTTAGAAGTAGTTAAAAAAGAAAGTTATTTCATTCTAGTAAACTTAAACATACCCTTTAGTGTCTGTGCCATGCATAGTTTCGGATTTTTGATGATCGTCCAAAACCACAAGATGCACAATTTCTATGTCTTTTGTGGTAGGAATGACGACCACATCTTCTACAAACTATGTGAGTTGATCTTTTATTATGTCTTCCAAATGATGGTGTTCCCTTAGTCATTTTTTTTCACCTTTTTGAAATTATTTAGGGGGGGGACTAATCATAATTACATTATCGCCACGTATAATTATGTCTCCAAGTTTTATTGCTCCTTCTGAAGCTATCTCTTCTGCTTCTTCTAATGTTAGATTAAGATGAATATCATAGTTTTTGAGAATACCTCTCATTCGACGATTACCTCGAAGTCTAATTAATACTCTTTTTTCTCTTGCTTGATTCAAGATATCCATCGGTTTATTTACGCTCATAGTTTTTTACTCCAAAACATTACGAGTTGAAACTCTAAGATTTCATTATAAATATTTTGATTAAAGAAAAAAATAGGTGTGAGAGATATGATAACCTATTCTTTGAATATTTCTTAAAAACATTAACCCTAATCTCCAAAGAAAAACTCTTTAGTTAAAAATCGTTACCTTTAAGTAGCAAGTATCTTGCTTCTGTCTTAAGTTAGTATTATTAAATGAGGCGAAGCTAATGAGTAAAGAACTAGTGACTGTTGATTTACTAGTAGATGGAGGACAAGCATCTCCTGGTGGAGCTATGGGACCTGCTTTAGGACCACTCGGTGTTAATATGGGTAATGTTGTCAGAGAGATAAACAAACAAACCGAAGCTTACAAGGGTATGAAAGTTCCCGTAAAAGTTACAGTTGATAAAAAAACCCGTGAGTTTGAATTGGAAATTGGTATACCACCAGCATCAGCATTAGTACTAAAAGCTGCGAACTTAACAAAAGCATCTGGAAATCCTAATACAGAGATAGTTGGCAATATAACTTTTCCACAACTTATAGAAGCTGCTAAAGCTAAATGGGCCGATTTAACTGCTGGATCAATAAAAACTGCATGTAAAGAGATCTTAGGTACAATGGTATGTATGGGTGTGACCTGTGAAGATAAAGATCCTAGAGATGTGCAAAAGGAAATTGATGTAGGTAAGTATGCTGAGCTTCTAGCTGCTGCAGAGGAATAGGACTTTTGGCTGTTACTCAACAGAACAAATAAAAATATACTATAAGAAAGATAAATGAGGCACAATTTATGAGTAAAATGATCTATAAGATACGAGGCTTTTTCATAAACAGCAGAAAAGTACTTCGACATGCAAAAAAGCCTAGTAGAAGAGAATTATCCATTACAGTAAAAATGAGTGCAATTGGTATAATCCTTATTGGAGTGATTGGATATGTTCTTAGCTTACTATTTAATGCAATTATAAAT
>JAGLOH010000333.1 GCA_023139025.1 Candidatus Heimdallarchaeota archaeon
TCACAAAAGAAGAAATTCTAAGTAGTAATCCTAAGCATCTTTTTGCTCCTCACAGTTTAGATGATTTAGGAAAGAACATTGATACTATAGTTAAGAAAGGATTTCTTACTCATGAAATGGAAATAACTCTCAGTGATGGTACATTCTTGCCTGTTGAACTTAGCTCCAGTCTTATGACTGTAGGAGATGAAAGGTTTATACTAACTAGTGGGAGAGAGATTGCTGAAAGAGTTGAATCACGGAAAGAGAAAGAAGAAAGAATGAAAGAAAAAACTCTACTTTTGGATATTCTTACTCACGACCTTCGTAATTATATTTCTGTTTTGTGGAGTTGCATTTCACATACCCTTGATGAGGAAGATGCAACAATTGAAGAGATCAAAGCCTCTGTTCTAAGAGCAAAAGTTTCTCTAGCAAAAACAGATGCACTTCTAGATGATATCTCAGTTCTGATGAAAAAAGATATTGAATTTACTTATGAGCTAAGACCAGTTAATATTCTCAACAATATCCACAAATGTCATACAAATCTAGAAGATATGTATCCACTAAAGGATATACAAATCAATATAGATAGGATTAATCCCAAACTCAATGTTTTAGCTGATATGTTGTTTGAACAACTCCTTTTCAATATTCTTTCAAATTCTGTAAAAAATACTCCAAGTCAAGCTGTTAGAATCGATATTGGTACAGAAGAAAAACAAGATGGAAAAATCGTCATTTCCATTGCTGATTTTGGAAAAGGTATTACTCAAGATAAAAGAAGAAAGATATTTGAAAGATATGGAGAATTCCGCAAAAAAGGCTCAGGTTCAGGTCTAGGTCTGTTTATTATCCAAACCTTAATTGAAAGATACAAAGGAAAAGTATGGATTGAAAATACAATAAAGGGAGATTACACTAAGGGAACAACTTTCAAGCTTGAACTAAGAAAAACTGAAACTGAAATGTTTGAATTTGCCTGATTTCAGCATCAATAATTTTTATTTCGTAGACTTAGATTCATCTTTGTAGAGTTTTTGATAAGTAGCAGAGATTTTTCCTTCTTTTTGTAATTCTGCAATATATTCTCGTTCTTTCTGCAAGTGAATTGCATTCAGCTTCTTCTTCTTCTCGAACCATTCAGGACCATCTAATCTATACGACTTTAGAGCTAAAGCACTCAGAGCTAAGCAAATAGCTGGAACCAAAGTAAACCCTAGAATTATACCAAATTGAGCCTGAGAAGTTTGAGTTGCCTCTAAATTATCAAATCCAAAAGCGTTAATGGTCGCAAGAAAGATGGCGTTAGCGATCGAAATTGAGGGTTTAGTTACCAAAGCATTCATTCCAGCATAAGTAGTTTCTCTTCTCTTTCCTGTTAGAAGCTCATCATTATCAATGACGTCACTCATCAAGGGTCCATTAATAAGGACAACAGGTGCAAGCCCTATTCCTAGAACAGCTAGTACAATTAAAGAAGGAATAGTAAATTTTCCAACAGCTAACATCAAAAAAAAGATAATACTAGAGGAAATTAATCCAACAATATACACTTTTTTTAATCCATATTTCTTCACATAGTGATTTGCTACAACGGCAAAACCAAATATCATTAAAAATACTAACACAAGCGGGAGAGATGCCTTTATACCAGAAAATCCTAGAACATAAGGAACGAAATAATAAATTGCCCCCGTTAAAGTTGTATATGCTAATATATAGAAAAAGTTACTAGCTTCTAAAACAAGAAACTCTCTATTTTTGAAAGTTTCAACAATTGACTTGATGAAACCAAGAGGTTTTTCAGTTCTTGTGTATTCATTCTCTACTAAGAAGAAACTAGCAGCGATCATTATTGTTCCAGCTACTACTCCTACTATAATCATTGCAGGTTTGAAGAAAGGATGAATTACTCCAGGAGTTTCATCTAACAAGATTAGAGGTATAATCATAGCTACTATCATTCCTATAGCGCCCAGATATATTGAATAAACTGATAAATTAGATCTTCCTTCTTGAGTCAGAGTCATTTCTGCTGGTAGTGTATAAGTGATTAAACCTATCAAAGTAAAGAGAGAATCTACTAGAAACAATACGAAGAGCATATTCCAGAATAAAGCCATCTGAGAGTTTCCCATAAAAGGATACCAACAGATAATGAACGTTAAAACGTATATTGGTGCTCCATATCGTAAATAGGGGATTCTTCTTCCAATCTTAGTATTTGTGCGTTCCTGAAGTATTCCAAATAAAGGATCATTTATCGCATTCCAAAAAGCAAATGCTAACCAGACTATCGCAACAAGTTCTTCACTAAGACCTAACTTCACATTATAGAAGAGAGTTATAGCTCCACCTATAGCTAATCCGCTCAACATTCCATTTGCAGAATTTGTAAAACCAAATGCTAATTTTGTTTTAAATGGCAGCCTCTCGTCAACAAATTTTATTTCAGATTTATCATTTGGGTCCATAAGAGAAATAACTCCTTATTCTAAGTAATTTGTTGAATAACTCTAAAAGAAATAAGTTAATCTTAAGTCTTTTTCCACTTCTGAAGAATCTAACTGGTTTTTGGAGTAAGTTCCTTTGATTTCTTCTTCATAAAATATCTCTTAATAAGCAGAACAACTGCTATAGCAAGTAAGTAACTAGCAACCCAAACTGAAACATACGTTTTCTCTGAAATTAAGAGAACTGGATTATCAATTTCTTGATAAACTATAGGTTCGTCAGTTGTAACTGAAGTAACACCTAATGCCCAGAGTTGCTGAAATCTTGAAGCCATATTCACTGTCCAGACATTTATGGACACA
>JAGLOH010000334.1 GCA_023139025.1 Candidatus Heimdallarchaeota archaeon
GTTAGTATAGATTCATAATTGATTTCACTTCCATTAATATATGATAGTGTAATAATCGGCGCTGAATTATCTATTCTAAAAGTGTATGATCGATTTGACCAGGTAGAGGTATCATAAAATGCTAAATTCAAGGTGTGATTGCCTTCAGCTAAACCATCTGGTTTGATTATGCCGTTTTGGCTTATCAGTAAAGCTGCATCACTATCCCAATAGTAGTATGCGTCATATTGCGGATTAAACCATGTTTGAATTTCAGATTCTGCTCTGACTTTCATGTGTTCTTTCAAGCCAATAATACCTATTCCTTCAGGATTGTCTGTCACTACAAAAACAAAATTCCATTCTTTGCTAGAATTCTCAAATTCCGCTTTCAGTGTTAACGCGTGAATTCCATTAATATAAGGAACGGATATTATATCGGAAAGCACCTCCAACCAAGGATCATTATTCCATCTATAGATGAAATTGCCACCAAATCTCTGAGTTGTATTAAGAATTATTACAGTTGAAGGATTCAAATGAGAGCCATTCATTGTATTTATGAAATAGTAGTCTTCAGGAATAGCTTCTATCACACTAAAGTAAACTTTGGCTTCTGCGTAATTTAGACTCTTATTATATCCACTCGATATAAAATCTTGATTATAAGTTTCAATTGTCAATGAATGGGAGCCCTCATCGAAAGGGATTGAAATGCTTTCTGGTGCTTCTTCACCAGGAGATGCTAAATAGAAATCTTCCATTGTTGTTAAGTTATCATCCCAGTAGAAATAAATGGAATAACCTGGAGAGGAGGACATTCTGATGTCAACATTTTGACCAATAATTACGGAATTATTAATTGGGTTCTCTACTATTATTTGTGGGTGTCTACTGATTAATATAATTTCGAAATCATTTGAAATAGATGTTATGAACGTAACATCTTTTCTATATATTCCATACGTAATTCTACCATAGTAACTGCCATCACTTACTGATATGTTTGCTTCTCCATTACTGTCTGTGGTACTTATATAGTTACTATCTACTGTATTAACTCCTTCCTGTCTGTAAAGAGCTATCTCCGCTCCTTGAATTGGTTCGTCTTCATCTGTTATTACTCTGAAATACACACTTCTCTCAATATATGGGACGGATACTTCTACTTCCTTATCCTGATCTAATAGAAATTTTATTGACTCTGAAATAACATCTCTAACTTCACATTGTATTTCATATTCACCAAAAGGCATTACAAAGGAAACATGATTATCATTAAAAATAATGGTTTCATTAACTAAATTCCCTCTCTTGTTATAAACTGAAACTGATGCGTTAAGTTCTTGCAGATTCCCAGGAGTTATGATATTCACAACAAATTCAAATTCATTACTAACTAATTCCCTTAGCATTTCTTTGTTGTCAATGATATCTAAGTCTATCTCGATTCTCAAGTGAGTAATATAGTTGAAATCCTCAAATGCAAAGAACTGACCGATCCATAGAGAAGAAATAATCTCATCATCCAATAGGGTATTAGTCCCAAAAATTGATTTGATTTTTAATTCAATAGCAGCTTCTGATCTGGTAGAAAAAAGTGTAATATAATCTCCAATATTTAGGTTATTTCTTTCAGCAAAATTAATGCCCACACTAACCTCAAAAGTATCGTTGATAGTTAGAAGTTGCCCCTCTAGGTATTCTACATCAGTAAAATGCCAAAAAGAAGAAGCATCTACACCTCTGAAATAGACAGCTTTGTTCTTATATACAGCTGCAGTCATTACTTCAGGACTAACTTCTTTTACACCTTCAATTGAACTAATGGTATCTGCTAAATCTAAAGGTATCACACTAGTGTATGGAGTCGATGCCTCTGGATTTGAGATTACCAATATACTCTCGTTTTCTCCTAGATATGATGCTGTACTATTTACAATGCTTAACATAAGGATTCCAGCCCCAGAAATTATTGTTGAACTAATAAGAAACCCTATGAAAGCCAAGAGCATTCTCTTCTTTGGTAGGACATTGTAGAGAAAGATTTTTCTGAGATTCATCTATTGTCCCTCCTTATGACTTTGATTTTTGAAGCTTCAAGTGAAGGAATTATTCCTGATACTATGGATAATGATAAGGAAAATAGAAATATTATTCCAACCAAAAAACCTTCAACTTTCAATGCTATGTATGGTAATCCCATTGTTGCTGTAACTAAACCCACTATGCTACTCACAGCTAAATATCCAATTACTAGAGAAAGCAAAGCTGATATTACTCCAATATAAAGAGATTGAAGCATGAATAACGTGACTATTTGCCTTTTAGTAGCTCCAATAGATCTTAATGTGAAAATCTCTTCTTCACTCTCTCTAACTAATGTATAAATGCTGTATGAAATAGAAATTAGCATTAAAACAAAAAATAAAATCTCTAAAAGAGTTAGTGTTCTTATTACGTCATTTGTAGCAAAAATAATGAAATTCTGAGTCTGTTTCTCATCAAGCACCTCTAAGAAACTGAATTCATTTATAATATCTGTTCTAATTGTTTCAATTTCCCTAATATCTAGAACTCTTAATTCTATAAATGAAAAATAATCCAAAGATGTATTTAGATCAAAACTAGAAAGCGATCCTATTAACTCTATATCATACTCGTGACCTGATTTAATAATGTTTGTTACAGAATAGCTTTCATTATGTGATAGTACAAATGACTCGTTTAATTGATAGTCACTAAATTCAATTTTTATTAAGGATCCCACTCCTGCAACTGTTAGATAAGCAAGTTGTTGTCCTATAATTACTTCATCAT
>JAGLOH010000335.1 GCA_023139025.1 Candidatus Heimdallarchaeota archaeon
CCCATCCCGGAGCCCACCAGAGCCATGGCAGCAACCATGGCTTCTGAGCCAGCTTTACAAGCAAATTCCAAATCTGCAGCAGTTAATTCCTTTTCAGCATCAATAGCTGCTGCGACAATTGTAGCTGTAGGTTTAACTGCATAAGGGTGAGATTCGCTCCCAACATAGATTGCACCTATGTCTTGAGGATTCCCTTTCCATCGGCTTATTGTATTTCTTGCTGCTTCAACAGACATCGTTGCTACATCTTCATCTGGACCAGGAACTGATTTACCAAAAACCTGTAATTGTGAGACAATTTCATTCGGATCGTCATCCCAAACCTTAGCTATTTCTTCAATAGATATACGATATTTTGGGATATACGAACCATAAGATACAATACCTAATTTACTCATGATAATACCTTGAAAGAGTTTATTCATTATAGCTGTAATAGAAACTATAAGTTAATTCTAATCTTTATTATCATATTGATTATCAATCCATTAATTAAAATTTCCTACAAAGATATGAAATAAAACTTAACTGCTATCCTCTTCCTTTTTCTTCTTTTGAGGAGGTTTAGTAATAACAACTCTTGCAGGTTTTAGTAAAATCCCTTCTAACATAAATCCCTTTGACACAACTTCTATTATTTGGTTATTAGTTTTTTTGGCATCTTCAACTGTGTAAAGAGCTTCATGATATTTTGGATTAAATATCTGATCAATTGGATTTATAGGTTCAATTCCTAAAGTTTCGAAAGTGGATTTTGTATTGTTAAAAATCATCTTAATTGCTTCTTTAGAAGATTTCAAATCATCATTCTCATTCAAAACTGTAAGAGTTCTCTCTAAATCCTCATATAGGTTTGTCAGTTTTAGCAAAATGCTACTTTTAATTCGGGAATTAGAGAATTCTTGATCTTTTTGCATTCTCTTTTTGAAATTTTCAAAATCTGCTTGAACTCTTTGAGCTGTATAAAGAAACTCGTCTTGCTTGATTTTTGCTTCCCTTAATTCTTGTTTTAATGTCCAGATAATTTCAGTCAATTCATCAACTTGATTATTATTTACCAGATTTAGTATTTCAACAGATAAATGATTTCTTTCAACTTCTTCTGGAATGAGCTTTATTTCCTCTTGGGAAACTTGTTCCTCAGGCTCACTATCTACATCTACTTCAATGAATTCTTCTTCTTTATCAGGGTTATCAGCTTTATCAAACATAGGAAAAACCCACCTTTGAATCTCGTTTTTCAGCCCAATTACTGACATTTAAAATCTTCTATTCAGCCAATAAAAAATCTCTCTTTGTTTGATTTCGAAAAATATAAGTTTGGGTCCAACTAAATACTTATTTAGAGTTTGCTAAAGAAAGCTCGTATAGGGGAGCTATAAGGCTCTTTCAAACTGTTAAAAACGTTGGGTTGACAAGAAATGCACGAGAAAGTAAGTGAAAAATCTATAAAGAATAAAGAAGCTATTAAGAAACTCATCAAGAAATTGCATGATGGGGAAGATCCTCAAAAAGTAAAAGAAGAGTTTAAAGATGTTATTAGAAATTTATCTTCTTTGGAAATTGCTCAAGCTGAGGAGCAGCTTATAAAGGAAGGTATGCCTGCTGAACAAATTCATCATATGTGTGATGTTCATTTAGCAGTTCTACAAGAGACACTCGAAGAAGAACAGGATTTAGCTCCTGAAGGACACCCGATTCACATACTTATGCAAGAACACGTAATACTGCTGGAGAAAGTCAATAGATTGAGAGAAATTTATAAAGAAATCAGCAAGAAAGATAAGTTTCCTGCAATTATCAATGAATTAACAGAGATTGAGAATATAGTTGATCTTCTACAAAAATCAGAAAATCATTATCTAAGAGAAGAAAATGTTCTATTCTCGTACTTAGAAAAATATGGTGTAACTCAACCTCCCAAGATAATGTGGATTGAACATGATAGAATACGTGATTTGGAGAAAAATCTTATTAGTTTAATTAAAAACAAAGGTGACCATGATTTCCCAACTTTTCTAGAGAAATTCCACTTATATGCTCATGGTTTAGCAGAAATGTTAGCAAGTCATTTTCCAAAAGAAAACAAAATCTTATATCCTACAGCTATGAAACTTCTAAAAGACTCAGATTGGGTTGAAGTTAGAAAGCAATTTGATGATATTGGATATTTTTCCTTATCTCCCGATGTTATTCCTGCCGACGCTAAAATAGAAGAAACTAAACCTGTAATTGTCGATGAGAAACAGGTCGATTTAGGTACAGGAGTATTAGATTTGGAAATTCTTCAACAAATCTTCAAAACTCTGCCCGTAGATACAACTTTTGTTGATAAAGATGATGTTGTGAAATTTTACAGTGAAGGTCCTGATAGAGTGTTTATACGAACTCCAAGTGTTATAGGTAGATTAGTTGAAAACTGTCATCCTTCCAAAAGTGTAGACAAAGTGATGAAAATCATTGAGAGCTTCAAAAATAAAACTCTTGATAAAGCTGAATTCTGGTTAGAGTTAGGAGATAGATTAATTTTCATTCGATATTTCCCTGTTAGAAATAAAGCAGGAGAATACCTGGGCGTTCTAGAAGTTACACAAGATATAACTGATATAAGGAAAATTGAAGGTGAAAAAAGACTCCTTTAATCCACTTTCCTCTTTTAACGTTCAACCACTGATTTTTTAAATATCCATCTTTTAGTATATATGGCCAGAGCTTATCATAGACCTCTCTGAGCAATGTTATGGCTAGCGGTGACGAGAGTGAGCTCTCTGGCCAAAATATCTGTAGGTGAAA
>JAGLOH010000336.1 GCA_023139025.1 Candidatus Heimdallarchaeota archaeon
CAACCATGGTTATTCCTGGAACTAAACTTTTCCAAGATTTTCAAAATGGAGATTATGAACCCTTAACTAACGAATCTGCTACAAACTTAATTGCTAGAATAAAAGAACTAATTCCTCCTTATGTAAGAATCAAGAGAGTGCTTAGGGACATACCTGCACATCAAATCGCTGCAGGTCCAAATAAGAGTGATTTGAGATTAGATGTTCAAGCTATTCTCGAAAAACAAGGAAAGAAATGCCAGTGTATTCGTTGCAGAGAAGTAGGACATATCATTTATAAAAAAGGCACAAAAATAGATCAATCAAAGATTGATTTAATTGAGCGGTCATATGAAGCCAGCGAAGGAGTAGAACATTTTCTATCTTTTGAAGAAACAGAAAGCGATGCCCTTATCGGATTTTTAAGATTAAGAGAGCTAAGTAATAACATTATTCGTCCAGAGTTTGACAAATCTACGATTATTGTAAGAGAATTACATGTATATGGAGAACTTCGAGGTTTGCAGGCTTTGAAGAGTGGTTCCCTACAATGGCAACATAAAGGGTATGGAAAAGAGTTACTTTCAAGAGCAGAAGAAATTGGGAAAGAAAAAGATTATTCTAAGATTTCAGTAATTTCTGGTGTTGGAGTAAGAGAATACTATCAAAAACAAGGATATACAAAGGATGGTCCTTATATGTCAAAAAAATTGTAAACTAACAAATTGTTTGTTTACAAAGCTAAACTTATATTTGCTTCTTCTTGATGGACTTTAGAAATAAATTACAGGTTGGAATATGTCTCAAAGCAGTCGTTTAGCAATTCTATCTGATGTAGAAAAGATTCTCAATACTAATGAATATAGTATAGCTAAATTATCCCAAGGAAGTAAAGCCTGCTTTGATATTATTGCTAAAAAAAGAGATCAGCTTATAATTATCAAAGTTGAACCCTATATTGATAATTTCAACCGTGACAATTCTTTTGAACTAAAGAATATTGCAACCTTTCTTAATGCATCTCCTTTAATTATAGGTGAGCGAGGAAGACGTTTTTCAGAAATTGATGATGGCTTGGTTTTACTAAGGTATGGTATCCCTGTTGTTAGTAGTGAAACTTTTACTAATCTAATTTCTCATGGAGTACCTCCAATTGTATATTGTAGCAAAGGTGGATATTTTGTTCAAATTAACAGAAAAATACTCCGTCAAGCAAGACTGGAAAAAAATCTAAGTTATGCAGATTTAGCACATCTTGTGGGAGTTTCTAGAAGAACAATTTACGAATATGAGCATTCCATAAACCCAACTCCTTCAACTGCAGCAAAACTGGAAGAAGTATTAGATTCCCCTGTAGCACAAGGAATCAAAATCTTCAATATTGACATTGAGAAAGAATCAAGACCACAATATTCAACAGAAAATCTTTCAGATTTTAAGGAGGAAATATCCGGAATTCTTGAAGAATTAGGCTTTTTTACTCAATTTTGGACTCGTCAATCTCCTTTTGATGCTTTTGGAGAGCAGAAAAACCTAGATATTCATAGTGGGATGAACATTCTAGTTTGTGTGGACGATCTTCAGCAAAAGAATATGGCTGAACGTGCAATTCTTACCCAAGATATAGCTACTTTGACTAAAAGAAGAGCGGTAATGATCGTTGAAGACTCTGATAATCCTCTAACTCAAAACATACCAACTTTTACTGTAGATGAACTTAATCAGATGAAGAAAGCTTTTGATTTAGTTAAAAATTGGGTTAAAAAATATTCGAATATAAAAGAAAGTTAAGTTGAGCAGTTATTTTTGCCCAACAATCATAATGTGATCTTTTTCGTAAGGTTCTAAATTTACTGTTTCAATAATCTTCAGACCAAAAGATTCAATCTTATCAATTACTTCTTTGAATATTATTTTTGGATCTTTGGTTACATCAATACTTCTAGATTTTACAGCTAAAAAGAAATATCCACCATCTTTAAGGTAGGTTTTAACATTAGCATCAAGAATCTCTGCTTGAGATGGTTGAGCAACATCCTCATAGACAATATCTACTTGGGGAACTATGTTGCTATACTCTTCAGGAAATCTTGCGTCTGCATGAAGTGGTATAATATTTTTCCTTCTTTCAGCAACAACTATGAGATCTCCCATTGATCGAGCGGAAAATTCTACTGCAAAGATTGAACCTTCATCACCTAAAATATCAGAAATGTGAGATACGGTTGTTCCAGAAGCGGCACCTAAATACAAAATTTTACTTCCTTTAGTTAGAGGGAATGTTTTAAGTTTCTTGAAAATAGCTGCACCTAGTTTGCTTTTATAGGGATCAAAAGTCCGATATTCGATTCCTTCTTCAGTTAGTAATCTCTCTGTATATACTTTCTTACCAGGATCAGCATTAATAGTTGCTAATCTCTTGTTTCCGTCTCTAGTAGTTACCCAAAACAAATTTCCAAATTTATGATTTTCTAGGTTTGACATTTTTATCTCCTCTTTTGGTAGGGTTTCTTATATTGAGGTTTTCTTTGACCTCCCCTTTGACTACTTCTTTGACCACCCTTTTGACCACCTTTGTAGCTTCCACGTTTTGGTCTTGATTGATCGGGTTGAAAACTTCTATCAACTGGTGGTTGTTTGCCTTCAGGAGGATTCTTATATTTGTCTCTAATTTCATCTATTTTTTGTTCAACCTCAATTCGTAGTTGGTCTCCCATGAATTCTCCTTGAAAGAAATCTATTCTAGCCGCAATTGTGAGTCTTCCAGCAACAGCTCTGGATATATTACCTC
>JAGLOH010000337.1 GCA_023139025.1 Candidatus Heimdallarchaeota archaeon
CTAAACTCAAACCTTCTTTTAGGGGAGAATATGAATTAACTGATGAAATTCAAGAATTAATTGATAGTGGTTATTCTGTCAAAGCAGGATTGATTTCTGGTTGGAGATTGGATATTGGTTTTCCTGAAGATCTTCTATCTGTTAATCGACACTACCTGAACGAAGCAACTCATTCAGTTAAAGGAAAAATAGAAAATTCTGAAATCAAACCTCCAGTTTATATTGCTGAAGGAACAACTATCAAAGATTCTACTATAGGTCCTTATGCAATGATTGAAACAGGAGTAGAAATAATTAACAGTGAAATAAGCAATTCAGTTATTCTTGAAAAATCCAAACTCATTGATTCACATATTTCTGATTCAGTTATTGGTACAAATAGCAGAATTAAAGGTCTCAAAGCTCATTCATTGAAAGTTGGAGATTACTCAGATATTTCAAATGGCTAAGAATGAAATTGCTACTTCGACTTTTTTGGAGAAAAAAATTTATAAGAACTGCTTGTTTCTGATTACTGGTAAAAACAACTTAGAGGAGAACTTGGGGTTTTCAGTATGGCAGAAGAGATAGAGTCTTTAGAGGATATTTTGACAATACAAGAGGAAGAGGAACTAAGAGAAGTTTTAGAGAAGATGGTTGAGTCTGTTAAAACTTATTGTGAAAAAAATGGCAAATTAACAGCTGCAGAGAAAAGGATTATTAAACAGATGAAAGTGACAACTGAGGATCTAGCAGATGAAATCACTAAATTATATAAAGATCAAACTTACGTAGATGATTTAACACTTCTAGATGTTGTTAACAGAAATAGAGTAAAGATTCTGAACGATCTTCTTCATGCAGCTCTAACTCCTAAAAAGCAGCAGTTATCTGAGGAAGCTAGAGCTGTTATAGCAATGGTCTCGAAGGAATTGATGTAGAACTAGCTTATTTCTTTTAAAATAACATAGACGCAATGTGTGTCCCACCATAGGTGTTATTTTGTTTAGAATGTCGAGTGAAGGGACAACTTAACCCCCTGAAACAATGTTTAACAAGTTTTTAGAAGTCACACTAAATTTTTGTCCTTTAGATAGTATTAAAAGAAAATTTAGTATTTTTTAAATATGAATTTTGAGAACAGTCCTGATATAGTTTTTAGCGTAAAGAACTTAGAAAAAGCAGTTTCTTTTTTTAAGATTTTTTGTGATTTGGAAGCAGAAAAAAAAGACGATTACTATGCTGTTAAAACTAAGCACTATAATATGTTCTTAGTTGAAGGCGACGAATTCAGAACCATGATAGAGTTTTATGTTGATGATGTAGATGTTGCTTTGCAAATGTGCTTAGCTGATGACTGCGAAATTCTTCGTTGGAACCAACGTGATCATTGGTTGAAACATCCAGAAGGTTTTGCTTTCCATTTAGAACAAAGGAAGAAATAGAAAGTAGCTGTTGATTGACCTTAATATTGTTACAAAACAACTAGAGTAATCTCTAGAGAAAATATATTAGTGTGCAAACGTACGATAATAAGGTTAAAGTGAAACAAAAGGCAATAATAGCTGCTGTATTCACAATTTTAATAGTATTAAGTTCATCTGTTACTGGAAACACTACTCCTATCCCGGAAACGATAATGCAACTAGTTTTAGAACTTCCTGAAGGCTCTCCTTATTTTGATATAGCTCTTTATGTCGCTCACAGTTTAAGAAGCATAGGCATTGAAGTAAATGTGAAAACTTCATGTAATTTTATATGGAGCTGGCCCTCTCATATATCACATAATTATGATCTGTTTATTGAAGATTTACTAGGGTGGGGGTCCCCAGATATGAGAGACGTTTACACAGGACCCTTTAATAGATTCGGCTTAGGTTCTGATTTACCCTACTATAATCAGAGTGAACAGATTATTAATGATGCAGTAACAGAACCTAATGGAATTAACAGGATACAACTTTATCATGAGTGGCAGAATCTGATGATGGACCAAATAGTTCCTGTATTACCCCTTTTTTCACCTAGATATTATTCTTGTGTTTGGAATAATACACGAGGTTATGATATAAGCTGGGGGCTAGCAGAAAGCCTACCTTACATGAGTTATGAAGAAAATCATGACGGACAAGTAAACCTTACAGAATTCAATCTTGCAAATATAAACTGGAATGACTTAAACCCAATGTTTACAGAAAGTATATCTTCATACTGTTATTATGGTCGTGTCGATTCAAGCCGAAAAATTATCGACCTGATAACTGAACCAATTCTCCAAGTAGATCCAGAAAATATGCCGACCCATACAGGTTTGGTTATTGATTGGCAACAAGTGGATCCCTTCCATTACAAATTTCTTATGAGAGACGGAGTTTTTTGGAATCCTTCGTTTAATACAACCACTAGGAACACAGAGTCAGAGTCTTTATTGAATGCTCCTCTAATGTTCGGATTAAAAGGAGAATTCAGCAATGGAACGAATCAGCTAGTCACTGCAAAAGATGCAGTATTTTCTCTCCTTGCATCTGCCAATCCTGTATGTTCAGATATCTCTAAACGTTTCAGCTGGATTAGTAATTGTTATGTGGATAAAAATGATTCTCTAGCTTTTCACATTGAGATAGATGGTGACATCAATACCCCTGAGAAAGAACCTTATATGGATTTTTGGTCGCTTTTGAAAATACCTATACTTCCTGAGTTCTTTCTTAATTCCACTTCTCCTACAGTTACATATACAACAGGGGGAGCTCAATGTATTGGTTTATCTACAGAAATAGTTA
>JAGLOH010000338.1 GCA_023139025.1 Candidatus Heimdallarchaeota archaeon
TCTATAATCAGCCTATTTCCTATTGTTTCTAAACATTTTTCGAAGATTCTGAACTATGTGAGCAATAGATTCATCTTGGTTTGTTAGTTTAAGGAAGATATCCTCTAAATCAGCTCCTGCTTTATTTGCCATTACTGAAATTTCTTCCATAGTTCCAATAGCTACAAGTTTACCCTTATCCATGATGGCAATCCTATCACAAACTTCCTCTGCAACTTCTAGAATATGAGTTGAAAAGATAACAGAACCACCACGTTCTGTGTGAAGTTCAAGGATTTCTTTAAGGACTTTAGCTGATTTAGCATCGAGTCCTGTAAGTGGTTCGTCCATTATTAGTAAATCAGGATCATGCAGTAGAGAGGCTATAACTTGCATCTTTTGTTTATTTCCTCTTGAGAGAGTTGCAATCAGTTTATCATAATATTCAACAGCTTCGAAACTCTCAAAATAATATTTGAGTTTCTCTGATGTTTCTTTTTCGTCTAGTTTTCTTATAGAAGATATAAAATTGAAAAGCATCCTAGGAGTCATCGATCTATATATCAAAGGATCTTCTGAAACATAGCCTATCCGATTCTTTACCTTAATTTCCTCTTTACTAGGATCACATCCAAAAACTTCTATTTCACCACTGTCTTCCTCAATTAATCCGAGAAGGATTTTTACAGTAGTAGTCTTGCCAGCGCCGTTTGGGCCTAGTAGACCGAATATTTCTCCTGGTTTTACTTCAAATGATAATCCGTTTACTGCTATAACATTTCCAAAACTTTTTACTAAATTATCCACTTTAACCATTACTTTAGATTTTACACTCATCTCATTGTCCAACTTTAACAAACTGTGGAATAGCTCCCGTGAGTGATTATTTATACGCATTTATATATCTTTATTTTCGAATATAGGTTAAACTATCTTCGTTAATAGTGGATTTCTTTTCAAAGCTAATTCTGTAGCTTTGTTAACAAAACTTGTTGGAAATCCGGAGTGTTGAAATAGATTCTTAAACAGCATTTCAGATTGTTCTTTATCATAAAGTGAGAATGAGGTTATAATGTAAGACATTGAAACTAATTTTCTCAGTTCATTGAAAATAACAACAGAAGCCTTGTCCAAATCTTGATCTTTAAGTTTGTCCAGAAGAGTGACAAAATGAGTTCCTTCTTTATTTCCTTTAACCTCACCATCAATTAGATTAACTATTGTCACCTTTTCGGGTATTTTTCTTGATGAGCTTAATTTCTCAAACTGATGTAATGACATGCCAAATAGACCCTTGTCCAGATTAACTTCATTGACCTCATCTATTTTTTCATCCATCCAATGGATTATATTTGATGCTGTATGTTGATTAAAAATTGAAAGAGTGTCAATCACCATTCTAGAAGTTAATTTATCACCAATTATTATTACATTTTTTTCAGTGATAACAGGATAGAGAACTGTATCAAGTTTATCCCCTATTGCATTTTTCAGAAAAGCTAGTGACAGATCTTCAATATCAACTGTAGAGAAATGATTTCCTGGATCTTCAATGTTTTGAATAATATCTAGAATTTCAAGCATTTCTAATTGATTATCTTGTTCTGAAATTATCTTTAACTTATCTTGGATTAGAGGAAAAATTCTGAAAGCTATATAGTCTAGTTCTCGTGGAAATCTTAGAATCCCTAGAATTGTTTGGGGTCCTTGTGCGTCAACAATTACTAGAGCTGAGTTTTTCTTTTCAGGAGTTAATAAGAGAATCCCTGATAATTCTCCATCAAATTCTGTATTCAGGTTATATTGTTTTAACATATCAAGGATCTCATTTGCATCTTCTTTCTTGCCTACAGTTTCGATAATTTCTATGTCAGTTTCATCAAATTTGACCAAACTAAATAAAAGTGGTTCAGCACTTATCAAAGGATTCTTTGCAAAGAAAAGTGGTAGATTGGATATATCATGGAGTGTATGCTCTAAAATCAATGCCGCTTCTCCTTCAGAGAGGAGATCAGGATCTCTGTTTGAAAGCAATGGTTCGGCGCTAATACGAATTTGTTCAATAATCTGAGCAAGTTGCCTATCAGAAAAAAGTGTTTCTTCTACCTTTGTTTCAATAATAATTATAAAATCACAAATTTGAACAAATGAGATGTTTTTATCGTGATATGAAATGGATTGAAGTTCTTGTCTGTGAACCTCTTTTGCGAATGTTATGATTGCGCTAATAAGACTAGAAGCTAAGATGTGTTGCGTTTCTGTAAGAATCTCAGGTTTTGAAGCCAACAATATTCCAGAAGATGTGACTAATGATAGTTGAAGGCTTCGCATATTAAAATAAACGTTATATCCTTTAAGTAAATTTCTTTAGTGGAAAGCAATAAATAGAAAATATTAGATGAGTAGATGTTAAAGATGAAAAACGATGTTCTTCTTTTTCAAGAATTGACACATAGAGCTTGTTAGCTAGAGATACAGTAGTCCACAAAGGATGGCTAGTAAGGGTGTCTGAAGGGATTACAAAAAGAGCAAATAGTGTTATGCCGATTTCATATCATGGAGTTGATCTTGAAAAGGATATTTCAATTGTCTATAAATTATACAAAGACAACAATCTTCCTTTAATTTTCCAGATTCCTGATTACTTTGAACCTCCTAACTTAGTAGAGTATTTGCAAAATTCAGAGTTTCTGATAACAGATGAAACGATAGTTATGAGTACTGAAATTGAACAAGACAACTTCTCACCTAATAAGGGTGGATTTGATGTTGTTATTGA
>JAGLOH010000339.1 GCA_023139025.1 Candidatus Heimdallarchaeota archaeon
CAATTGAACCAGATACGATATTCCATTTAGTAGGTTTATTTCGAGGTACTAAGGAAGAAATGTATTCTACCAATGTTTCTTCATTTCAAAGTTTTATTGAGGGATTTCGTGATTCAGAATTAGAGAGTAGATTATTAGTTTTAGGTTCATCTGCTCAGTATGGAGCGGACAGTTCTATTACTCAACCATTAAAGGAAAATCAACAAACCCAACCATTGAGCTATTATGGTGAAACAAAGGATAACCAAGAAAAAATCGCTTTAAGTTTCCACGAAAAATATGGCATTGATGTATTGTGTACTCGACCAGGTTCTCTTGTTGGTAAGGGTGTATCAAATCACTTATTATCTGGATTTCTTACGGAAAAATTCAAGAAAAACGAGAAAACTATCAAAGTTGAAATTTCTAATTCCTCAGATGTTAGGGACTACATTGATGTTAGAGATACCTGTTCTGCTCTCTTGCTTCTACAAGAAATGAATGGCATAACAGGCGATGTTTTTAATATCTCTGCAAATCAACTTCTCTCAAATTTAGAACTGATAAAAGTCTATGAGAAGATTTCAGAAAAACGGGCTCTCGTAACTTATTCACAACCTGATAAAACTCCCACTAAAATTTGGTTAGATAATTCAAAATTAGCTAAATGTTGCAGTTTTCAACCTAAATTTTCGATAGAAGATTCTGTGAGATGGAATTTAAGCTGAATATTGAAGGTGTTTCAAAACTTTAAAAAACAACCAAAGCAATTTCAATTACGATGAGTCAATCCTCTAACGTTTTAATAGTTGGTGCCGGAAAAGCAGGATTATTACTTTTGGCTGAATTAAATCAACCAAAATATAAGAAATATCAAGTTGTGGGTTTTATTGATGATGATCCTGAAAAATTAAGCACAAAAATTGAAACTTTATTTGTTTTAGGGAACACTGAACAAATTCCTGAAATCGTTGAAAAATTTGAAATTGGATTGTCAATTATAGCAATTCCATCAGCTACAGGAAAAACCATTACTAGAATTGTTGACATAATTCATCAAACATCATCTAGTTTCATGATAGTTCCCCCAATATTCCAGAATTTGAAGATAAATACTATTTCTGCACCAAGAAAAATAAGTGTTAGAGATTTGATTCGAGCTCCTATTGAAAATGTTCTTACAGAAGCATCAATGAAAGAAATTGAGAATTATACCATATTAATAACAGGTGCAGCTGGATCAATTGGGTCAGAGATTTGCATTCAATTAGCTGGATGCTCTCCAAAGCAAATCATTGGTTTAGATGTAGCTGAAACACCTCTTTTTGAATTGGCAAATCAGATGAACCAAAATTATGAAAAGATAGCTTTCATCCCAGCTCTTGCAAATATTAGAGATGAGAAAAGATTAAGCAAAATTATCAGAAAATATAAGCCAGACATCATCTACCATTGTGCAGCTTTCAAACATGTTGGAATGATGGAAAAATTCCCTCACGAGTGTGTCAAAAATAACATTCAAGGCTCAATCAACCTAATCAAGATAGCTTTAGAAGAAAAAATAGAAAGGCTTGTGTTTGTATCAACTGATAAGGCTGTAAATCCCATTAATGTTATGGGGATTTCAAAAAGAATCATTGAGAAATATGTTCTTGCTCAAGATTCTAATGATACCAAATTTATGATAGTAAGATTTGGAAATGTTTTAGAGAGCAGCGGTAGTGCAATTCCGATATTCAAAAAACAAATTGAAAATGGTGGTCCAGTACTTTTAACTGATAACAGAATGGAAAGATTCTTTATGACTATCACTGAAGCAGCTCAGCTGGTAGTTCAAGCTTCCATACTTGGTAAAGGTGGAGAGTTATTTGTTTTAGATATGGGTGAGCCCTATAAAATGCTAGACATTATTCATAAATTATTCCAAATTTATGATTACGACAAAGACGATATCAAAATTGAAAACATTGGAATTCGTCCTGGTGAAAAACTTACAGAGGAACTCTTTCATGATTTTGAAAAACCTGAGTTATCTCAACATAACCGAATTTATATCTGCAATATCGATAATGATGAAATTTCTGAAGATTTCCAAAAGGAAATTGATACGTTTGTTGAAGAAATCGATCAAATGACTAAAGAAGAAATATCTGTAAAAATGCTAGAACTTGTTTAGGATGACTAGATATTAGTTTTGTTTGATGAATAAGATTAAGAATAACTTTGAGATAAGATTTTTGTTAAAAATGGAAATAGATTGGAAAGATGAAATTCTGTACAAAGATCTTGTGATGTGGGGTCCAAGGCTAAAACGTGAAGCTCCTTTCTTTCAAGAAATTCTCCAAAATATACAGAAAAAAAATATTAGAATTCTAGATGTTTCATGTGGGACTGGTGACCATTTAGTTATGTTTGCTAAATGGGGGTTTTCAGGAATAGGAATTGACATCTCAGAGCAGAATATAGAACAAGCGAGAATATTAGCTCAAAGAAATAATTGTAATGACAAAGTAGATTTCATACTCGGTGATATTCTCGATTTAGAGAGTAAAATTTCTGATGAGAAATTCGACTTCATTTTCTGTATTGGTAACACTCTATCCATCTTTAATACAATTGAGCGTAGAAACATCATAAATCAGATGATCAATCTTCTTAGTGATAAGGGAGTTATACTTATTCAAGTAGTTAATTATTTATCTCATAAAGATGAGGAGCATTGGTTTTATAATCCAAGTTTAAAACGAGATTCCAATGGAGCTCTACTCTTTC
>JAGLOH010000034.1 GCA_023139025.1 Candidatus Heimdallarchaeota archaeon
GTGTTGTGAAGTGGTATAACTGTGGACCAACAGTTAATGGTCTCATGCATTTAGGCCATGCTAGATCTGCTATAGCCTTTGATACTATTCGAAGATATCTTGAGTATAAAGAATACAAGGTGGTATATGTAATGAACTTCACAGATATCGAAGATAGGGTGATAGAGGTAGCAAAACAGGAGCAGAGAGCAGTATTAGAAGTTGCAGAAGAGTATCTAAGCTATTTTCGAAGAGATATGGCAAGTTTAAATCTAAAAGAAGCTACTGTACACCCTCGAGCCATGCTTCATATCAACCAAATGATTGAGTTCATTGAGGAGTTAATAGAAAAAGGATATGCGTATGAGAGTAATGGGGATGTCTATTTTGATGTCAGAAAATTTGAGGAATATGGAAAACTGTCAAATCAGAAAATAGAAAATATTCTACAAGAAGGTACAGAAGATGCTAAGAATCCTAAGAAACGCTTTCCAGCAGATTTTGCTCTTTGGAAGGAAAAGAAAGAAGGGGAGCCATATTGGTTCTCGCCATGGGGAGATGGAAGGGTTGGCTGGAGTATCGAATGTTCACAAATGTCTATGATGTACCTTGGCGATACTTTAGACATCCACAGCGGTGGTCAGGATCTTATCTTTCCTCATCATGAAAATGAAATTGCTCAGTCCGAAGCACTTACTGGAAAACCTTTCGCCAATTATTGGCTCCACAATGGTTATGTTAACATAGATAAGGAGAAGATGAGCAAATCTCTAGGCAATTTTGTCAACATTGTTGATTTACTCCAACACTATTCTCCTGATGCTGTTCGCTTATTTGTCCTTCAAACCCATTACCGTAGTCCAATCATTTTTACTGAGGATGCAATAGATCAAGCTCAAATAACATCGGATAGGTTGTTTGATGTTATTCTACTAACCAAGAATTATGCAACCGAAACAACAGTGGATAAAAGTACTCTATCGGATTTAGATAAAGATTTACTAGAAAAAATCACCAAAGCTAGAGAGGATTTTGTCAAAGCGATGGATGAAGACTTCAACACATCTAATGGTTTTGCTGTAGTCTTTGATTATTCTAGGGAAGTTAATGATTATCTTCGAAAGGCAGACCAAATTAATGGATCTGTTATTAACAAAGCTGATGAACTATTCGATGAATTCAGATCAGTTTTTGGTTTATATGAAGACTTTAACAATTACTTATCAATGGATTTGGTTGAAAAACTAGTTAAACTTCTAGTAGAAATCCGTGGTGAATATAGGAAAGAGAAGAACTGGGAAATGAGTGACAAAATAAGAGATGAACTAAAACAAGCTGGTGTCACCTTAGAAGATAATCCAAAAAGAATTCTCTGGAAACTTAGTGACAACTAGGTACTTCCTCCTTTTTTATTTTTAATTTCAGACAAAATAATCTAAACTGATTTATAATCTGTGTTTGAATAAAGAAGTTAATGACTAGAATGTATGGTGTTCCTGAAGATTACAAGGTATATATGTACACTGCTTTTGGAATGATGTTAGCTGGCGTTGTGGCTTTTGTTGTTTTCTTGATAATTGGGATTGCAGCTTTGGTTTCAGCAAGTGTTATCGCCATTGGATGTGGTTTCACTATAGCTGCAGTAATGGGTTTTGCTTTTCTTAGAAAGAAGAAGAAAGACACTAATGCTGACTTCAATATTACAATACTAATTAGAATTCTGTTACTTTTAGCTTTTGCTGTAAGCACCTATTTAATTGTATTCTCAGGTTTTTATATAACAGAATCTGATCCTTTCTCTACTAATATGCTTATCACTCTGGTGATTACACTTCCGATAGTTATTATATCACTAATTGCTTGCGATATATTTCTAAGTCGAAAGAGGAATGAAAAAGAAAGTAGTTCTTGACTATACTACACAAAATCCTAAAATCTAATTATTTCCTATTTTCCTAGCTAAAATCATATTTACTAAATAATATGGAACTTTGGTTTTTCTTCCCTCTTTGTTTCCCAAAGTCATATCTAAATCATAAGAAAGTGACCAGTTTTCTACAACAGCTTCCTCTCTGATTTTAGTGGATAATATCTCCCACTGTGTCCCAGGTTTCAACCCTTTTTCCTCTAATTCAATATAAACTTCTTGTAGAGTTGCTTCATGAGGAAAATGTCTAGCAATAGCTCGCTCAATTATTTCTACAATTTCTATATTTCTTCCTGAACTAAAAAGAGCTAGAGGTTTATTCGTTACTACTTTAGTTTCAGTGCTTTCCTTTTGAGGTATTGTTGCCCCATATGGTGTTTTCTCTGGTTTCAATTTTTGTTCAATCATTTCTGCTATTTCATCAGTTAGAACATGTTCCCATTTACATGCTTCTTCGTGTATCTTTGACCATGGAACACCTAACCATTCAAGAAAACTTTCAGATAGCCTATGCTTTCTCACAACTTTTCTAGCAGTTTCCTCTCCCTCAGAGGTTAACTTGGCACCGTAATATGGCTTGTAATCAATAAATCCCTTTTTTGATAATTTCTTAAACATTGAAGTAACTGTACCCGGATCTACATTCATCATTTCAGCTATTTGGTTGGTTTTAACGTTTTTAGTACCATATTCAAAAAACCAGAAGAAAGTTTCTAGATACTCCTCTTCTGCAGCTGTTACTTCTGTTTGATTCATGGGAAACCCTATAAGCTATTATAGAAATTATTCGCCTTTGAATTCAGGCTTTCTCTTTTCAAATACAGCTTTTATTCCTTCTCTTATATCTTTAGTCCTAAAACAAGTTCGTGCTCCCTTCCTTTCAGCACTATAGCCACTGTTTAGAGAAGAGTACAATCCTTTCTTGATTGCTTTCTTAGCTTCTCTTAATCCTATTGGTGCATTTTTAACAATTACTTCTGCCTTCTCTATGGCTTTTGCTTTTAATTCTTCTAGAGGAACCTTTTCAATAATCAATCCCATCTCAAGGGCTTCATCAGCTGAGAATTTTCTTCCAGTCAGAATGAGATCTTTTGCAATACTTAACCCAACAACTTTAGGAAGATGATAAGTACCACCCCAACCTGGATTCAAACCAATCGTTGTTTCAGTTAATCCAAATAAAGCATTATCTGAAGCTATACGTATATCACAAGAGAGAGCTAATTCCATTCCTCCTCCAATAGCATATCCATTAATAGCTGCAATCACAGGTGTGGGATGATTTGCAATTTGGGAAAAAACCTTTTGACCTTTCCTAATTACAGTCATAACTCTCCAACCAAGAGACGCGGTCCATTTGAGATCCACACCAGCTGACCAGCTTTTGCCTTCAGCATAGAGGATTATTGCTCGAACAGTTTTATTTTCTTTTAATGATTTGAGTAAAGAAGACAATCCATCTAGCATCTTGTCATTGAAAGCATTCAAAGCTTTTTGACGATTAAATGTAATTAATGCAATGTTGCTTTTTTCACCCACATAATCTAGTAGGAGTAAAGAATTATTCTCAGCCATGAACTAACTATCCTTAAGTCATATCTAAATTTTATGCAGTGTATTGTTAAATATTTAGTGAAAGTAGAAAAATGCAGCACAAAATAACTTAGGAGCTTTAGACTGTACAATTCAAAAGTGAATAATACTAAAATAATACGATAAACATATATTTATCCGGCAAAAAAGGCGGTACTTCATCTGATGCTGGAGAGAAGTTTCGCGTAGAAATTGTTACGTCACCAAATGGTTAATCAACTTCATACCCACCGCCACCTGGAGTCTCAATAATCACAATATCGCCCTTTTTAATTTCCTTGGTGATTTTAGATGGAAGACAAATTGATTCACCATCTTGTCTCAAGATATTGCGACCTTTAGAACCAGTTCCACCCCCCAATAATCCAAAAGGAGAATGCTCTCTTCTTTCACTTTGTATTGACAGTACAGCTTTTTCTGCTAGCAACTCAACTGAACGACGAACACCATTACTTCCTTGCCATTTTCCTGAGCCACCAGTATTAGGTAAAATTGAGTATTCATGTATTCGCAAAGGATAATATCGTTCTAGAACTTCCACAGAAGTATTCCTAGTGTTTGTCATATGGCTGTGTTTAGCATTTGGAGGGGTGTAATCCTTCCCTGCACCAATCCCTCCTGCAATAGTTTCATAGTAAGTAAATTGTACCCCTTTAGGATTAGTTCCACCAATGATTATGTTATTCATCGTTCCACTACTTGCAGCAGGTACTTCGTCTGGGAACAATTGTGCAAATGATCCAATCATAACATCTGTTATTCTCTGACTTGTTTCTACATTTCCAGCAGCTACTCCAGCAGGGGGCAATGGATCCACTAAGGTACCTTTCTTGGTTATTACCTCTAAAGTTTCATAGAGCCCATAGTTTGTTGCATAGTCTCTAGAAACTAAACAACGAAGAATGTAATATGTTGCAGAGAGTGTTACTGCATAAGGAGCATTAATGTTTCCCTCTACTTGAGGGTCAGTTTTACTATAATCAACAATAAGTTTGTCACCCTTTCTTTGCACTTCAGCTGTAATTGCAATTGGTTCTTCCGTCACCCCATCATTATCCATATAATCAGTATAGGTTACAATTTCATTCTCAGGAATGGTTTTCACAAGATTCAAAGATGCACTTCTTGATCTTTTATTCAAGAAATCTATTATTTTTTGAACCCTATCTAGAGAGTATTTTTTCAAAAGAGCATGGAATTTTTTCTCTCCAATCTTTGTAGAAGCTAATTGAGCTTGTATGTCTCCTTTCCGCTCATTCGGAACACGAATATTGTCAAGAAAATAATCAAGCCATTCTTGATTTAAAATGCCATCTCTTTCCAGTATGGTTGGATTTATGACAAATCCTTCTTCCTCTAAAGTATACTTCCCACTGGGCATAGAGCCGGGGACTACACCTCCAACGTCTGCATGATGGCATCTATTTGCAATATAACCTACTAATGTTCTATCGAAAAAAATAGGTTTAACCACAGATATGTCTGGAAGATGTGTTCCACCCAAATAAGGATTATTTGCAATGTAAATATCCCCATCCCTGATGTTATCCTCACCAAAATGTTTGATTAAAGCTTTAACTCCTTCTGGCATTGCACCAAGATGAACTGGAATATGTTCTGCTTGAGCAATCAATCTGCCTTTGTGATCCATTATAGCACTTGAAAAGTCTAATCTATCTCTGATATTTGGGGAAAAAGCTGACCGTTGAAGAACGATTCCTGTTTCTAAAGCTACGTTCTTCAATGACTGATTAATGACTTGTGCTTCTATGAGACTAAATTTAGAACTCATTTTCTCTCCTCCATTATTATGTATCCTAAACTGTTTACCCTCCCAATTACTGAAGGTGGAATTACAGTGGTGGTATCAAGCTGATCAATAATACAAGGTCCGCCTAGAACATTTCCTGATAGCAATTTTTGCTTATCATAAACTGGAATATCTATCCACTCCCCATCAAAATTAACCCTTCGGTTTGTTTTAATCGCATCTTCAGGTGGATTTTCAGACCCCTTAGCTAATTTTGTGAATTCTATTCTTGGTACTTTACCAACTCCCCTTACAGATAAGTTTACTATTTCAACTATGAGTTCTTTATCAAACCAAGAATAATTCTGATCGTGTAACAAATGAAATTTTTCAGCTACAGATTCTAGTTGGTTTCTATCAATTGGGAATGTAACAGGTAAGGCTAGAAAGTCAGATTGACCTATATATCTCATATCTAAGGAATAATCAAAGGATTGATTTTTGCTTCCAACCTCTTCACTTGTAAGAACTTCTTTCAGATTTTCCTCAATTTCCTTTAGTTTTTCATTCATCTCAGTAAAATCTACTTCATCTTTAGTTTGAAGATAGGATTGTGTATGTTCGTGTTTAATGTCTGAACAGACAAGTCCAAAAGCTGACCAAACACCAGGGAAGGGTGGAATAATAACCCCGTCCATTTCAAGCTCTTGAGCTATTTCCCAAGCTTGTAGAGGACCAGCTCCACCAAACCCTAGCAGAGCAAAATCTCTTGGATCTAATCCTCTTTGTATTGTCACAACCCTGATTGCATTAGCAATGTTGTTGTTTAGTATCTTCCTGATAGATAATGCTAGTTCATCTACGGTCACTATTTCAAGAGGAAAAGGTGATGACTTGATTTCATTTAATAGATTATTGAGTTGTAGAGTTGCTTTATCTTTATCTATATTCAAACTCCCTGCAAAATTATCTTGATGAACATAACCCAAATACAGATTTGCATCAGTTAAGGTTACCTTATCTCCTCCTAGAGAGTAGCACGCTGGACCAGGATTTGCCCCTTGAGACTCTGGTCCAACAGATAATAAACCATCTTTAAAGTCTGCAATTGATCCACCACCACTACCTATTGTTTCTACATCCACCATACTTGCAACTAGTGGGAAACCTCTAAATTCTCTTGATCTTAAAACAATTGGACCATTTATTAGAGCTGCAACATCAGTAGATGTTCCCCCTATATCAAGAGAAACTAAGTGCGTTCTGTTTAAGTGTTTAAGACTATCAGCTGCAGCTAAGACTCCACCCGCAAGCCCAGAATAAAGAGTTTGTATACCTGATTTACCTATCGAAACAACATCTGCCATTCCAGTATTGGATTGCATAATAAGTAGAGGAGATTCCACTCCTAGATTTATTAGCTTACTTTTCAATCTCGATAAGTATGAATTGACCACTGGGCTAACTTTAGCATTAACGATTGTTGTAACAGCCCTTTCATACTCCTTGATTTGAGGACTTATCTCATGAGATGTAAAAACATTGTAACCCTTCTCCGAAAAATATTCAGCAACCCTCTTCTCATGTTCTATATTGAGAAAAGAAAAAAGAAAGGAGATGGCTAAGTTCTTAACTGACTTTGACTCAAACATCTGTAAAGAATTTTCCAATGAACGAAGATCAAGAGATTTGACAATCTTTCCATTACTATCAACTCTTTCTTCAACCTCGTAAAGAACATCTTTTTGGAAATTGACCGGATATTTCTGATTGAATTTAAGATTATAGAGTTCTGACCTTTGTTGTCTCCCAATTTCAACTATGTCTTTGAAACCTTTTGTGGTTAGGAAAGCAATGGGAGGACATTTATCCTCTAGAAATGCATTTGTTCCTATTGTTGTCCCATGAACAATCACTTCCACGTCATTTTTTTGAAAGTGATGCTTATCCATAATTTCGCTGAAACCAAAGATTATACCCTCACTTGGATCAGTAGGAGTAGTAGGAGTCTTCCATGCAGAAATATGTCCGTTAGTTACAATAACATAATCAGTGAAAGTCCCACCTGTATCAATTCCAATTCTAACTTGTGATGATAGATTATCCTCGTTCAAAGTTATTCAGATTATAGAGAATCTGAACCAATTTAAAGTTTAGCGGAAAACCATTTGACCATTATAGAATTCAAATTTCTTCTGCTCTGCTTTATTCTCTAAAGTATACTTCCAATCCTTCTCAACTTTCTCCATTCTTGCTTTAGTCTTGTTTTCATTCATTATCTATCACCCATAATACTCACTAATTCATCTAATTTCAGATGCTAGGCTTATGTCACCAGCAGATGACTCTCTCCTTGTATCTTACAAGAAAACTAGATATAAAAGCACCAAAGACAGATTGCGAAGAACTATTGTAAATTACATCTGTATTTCATGTTTCTAGAAATTGTAAGAGAACAATCATTAAAAGGCAAAGATTACCATTTTTAACAGCAGAAATAATCTAGAGTTGAAATCGATGCCATATTTCTTACGAAAAATCTGGAATGACTCTATCTTTCAAGGTAAAAACAAAAAGCGCAATTACTTTGAAGGATGGTATTTCAAAATAATAAATTCTGCTGAAGACGAGATTTATGCAATTATTCCAGGAATTTCTTATGATAAAGATGGAAACGGGGTAGCTTTTGTTCAATTCTTCAATGGAATAAATGCAGAAACTACTTTTTTTGAATTCGACATTTCCGCATTCAAGTTCTCAAAGAAGGAATTCAGTGTTGAAATAGGAGAAAACTATTTTAGCTCTAAAAAGATTAAACTTAATCTTTCTTCAAAGAAAAAGAAAGTGGAAGGAGAGATTGGAATAGGGGAATTAGTACCTTGGTCTAAGAAAAAAACATCCTTAGGCGTAATGGGTTGGTATAAGCTAGTTCCATTTATGGAATGCTATCACGGCGTTCTAGGTTTTGATCATTCTATTGAAGGAGAGCTTTCAGTAAACGGAAAGAAAATCGATTTTACAAATGGAAAGGGGTATATGGAAAAAGACTATGGTAAAAGTTTTCCTCATTATTATATCTGGATGCAGTCAAACACTTTCGATAAAGAAGGTGTTTCTCTCATGGCTTCATTCGCTAAAATACCCTGGTTAGGTAGTGCTTTTGATGGCTATCTGGTAGGTTTTAGACATAATAAGAAACTATACAGATTTACAACTTATACTGGTGCAAAAGTTACCAAACTTCAACTAAAAGATAAGGAGATTATTTTTCATGTCACCGATAAGAAGTATAGGATTGAAATAACTGCTTTTAAATCCAAAGCAGTAAATCTTCATTCTCCAGTAGATGGTTCTATGGTGGGAAGAATATTAGAAAGTTTAACATCAGAAATAAAAGTTCGATTAATTGAACTAAACAAAAAAGAGAGAGAAAGTATACTCTTTGAAGGAACTGGCAGAAATGCAGGCCTAGATATAGGTGGACGTGTTGAAGAGATAAAGGAAATTTCTTGACTCCCTATCTTTTACCATAAGAATCTAAATAGATTTTATTGCATAAATAGCAGATAATGCTGCAAGCCAACTTGTTTTTGGATTTGTTGGTGAAGGATTATTCTCGAAAAGGAAATTATATTCCCCAACTTCAGATTCAATTTCGATCGCATGAATGTTCTTTGAAATCGATGGATCAGCTATTATTTCAACTAGTGTTTTTTCAGGACCTAATGTGGAGAGAGCTAAGCGTGCAGCAACATTAATACTCCTTGGAAAATATGTAGCAGCTAGTTTAGCATTTCCTTTGAATATGACCACAGGTGAATGCTCATTTAATTTGATGTTGTTCGATTCAATATAGCTGTTGTTCCTAAAAGCTCTGTTTGGTTTTCTAGTTTGGAGTTTAGCAGATTTTATTCCTACCAATTTAATTGTTTCAACACAATCAAATCCACCAATAGCACCAGAAGGAAGTATAATGTTTTTTTTCTTTATCTCAGCTAATTTTTGATATTTGGAAAACAAACCAGGGAGAGATACGAATGCACCAATACTCATAGGAACGAAATATTTACCACTTTCTATTATTTCATCAAATATTTCAGCTACTACTTGTTGAACTGCACATTCTACAACAATATCACAATCTTGGAAATCAGTTACATGTTGCATTAGTCTGATTGAAGGATGTTTTTCAGCAACATCTTTCATTTTTACAACGTCAATATCATATACAGCTTGGATGGCTAGATTTTCATTTGCTTCTTCACTTACAGCATTCAGAATGGTAGTTCCTATATATCCCAGTCCAATTAGTCCTATCTTTTTTATCAATGAATCATGCTCCTGAACATTATCTAATACTCTCGTAATCAGCTACCCAGTCAGATACTTCGTCTAATCTCTTTATTTCGTCTTCATCTAGTTTAACTTCTAAAGAAGCAACATTTTCTTCTAATTGCTCAACTGAATTAGCACCGATAATTGGGGCTGTTATGAAGTCCTTTGCTAGTATCCAAGCGATTGCAACTTGTGTCATCTTAACTTCCTTGCTCTTAGCAATTTCCTTTACTGTGTCATGAACTTCCCATCTCTTTTCTGTAAAGTATCTCTTCTGTGCTCCCTCACTTCTTGGAGTATCTGGAAGAGGACCATCAACAGAATACCTTTCTGTTAGGAAACCACCAGCTAGAGGACTATAAGGAATGACACCAAGGCCAAATTTCTTGATTACATGTTCCATTTGGTGTTCAACGAGCATTCTCCTGACAATACTGTAGGGTGGTTGAACTGTTTCAAAACGAGCATAACCATTCTTTTCACTTACCCAGAAGGATTCTACCAACATCCAAGGATGTATATTTGATGCCCCTATGTAGTTTACTATTCCTTTTTCTACAAGTAGATTCATTGCATGTAATGTTTCTTCAATAGGTGTGTCATTATCAAAACTATGAATCTGATAAAGGTCAATCCAATCAGTTTGCAACCTCTTAAGACTGTTAGTAATTGCTTGATGTACGTGTCTTCGTGATAATCCTCGATCATTAATATCGTCAGACATGGCACCTCGAAGTTTAGTTGCAAGAATTAAATCATCTCTTGTACTCCTATCATTTAACCATCTTCCAATTATTTCTTCAGTTTTACCTGCATGGCTGTTTTCAGCCCAGTAACTGTAAACATCTGCAGTATCAAAACAATTGATACCTAATTCTAGAGCCCTATCCATTATCTTAAATGACTCTTCTTCGTCTACTCTCCATCCCATTTGCATTGTTCCAAGGACAATTGGTGATATCTTTACACCTGTTGTTCCCAATCTTCTGTATTCCATAATGTAAGATAATACAAGTTAGTTAAAAGAATTGTTTTTTCTCTTTTAAATAGAGAGTATTTTTTTAATTGTAACTAGAATCTTTGTTAGAAGAGTTTCTTGCTTTTCTCCTTTTAATGCTTCTTTTGCCCAATAATCTTGTCTATTATGAACTAATCTGTGTTCACCTTTACAATGTGGGTGTAATGGCATCTTACATTTATTACATATTGCCCAAGTTGCACCACAAGTCTTTTTTCCCGAATCTAAAGATTTTCCACAATGTCCACATTTCCCCATTAATGGCATAGGTGGATATGCAATAACATACACTTATCAATATAACGCAAAGATTAGAGGCTTATTATCACATCTTTTGCTCTCTTTCCGCTCATGTATTCAATATCGATTTTTCCTATAGCAACTCTTGAAATAGATTTCTCAGTTAATTGTGCCTTTTCAACTGCTTCTGGTTTATTATCTAGTTTCCTTATCATGGCTTGTAAAGCAGTTTTCTTCTCCTCAAAATCTTCAATGAAAGTAACTTTTCCTTTGAATTGAGTTGTAGCATAAAGATGATCACAAGAACCTTGAACGTAACCTTCATCCAAAAGTGCTTGACCCCAGATAATGTTGTTTTTCTTAAGAATATCAATTTTCTTCCCTTCACTTGCGCAATGGAAATAAATACGATGTTGCTCAGGATCATATCCATGACTTAAGGTTACTAAATAGGGAACATTGTCTTCACACATAGCAATAGTTATGTGTTTAACTGTTTGGAGAATATATTTCATCTCTTCAATACTTTCTATTGCTTTTTCTTTACGTCTCATTCCTCTCATTTGAGTATCACTTGAAGAAAAAAATCTTCACACGTTATATCTTTTTGGTAAAGGAGAAGAGAGTGAAGCTAGCAAAAGAAATGCAGGGGTGGAAGCAATGCGGAGGTGAAAATCACCAGGCAGATATGTGAGCTAGCTTCAAATTAAATACTGGTTTTATACTTAAAAACCCAAAAGGAAGAATTACTAATTAAAGGCAATGAGTAAATTAAAGAAAGAAAAATTGGAGCCCAGAGCGTGATATTCAATGTTTCAGAACGCATCTGAAACAATTCTTGAACACGCGACAACTGGATCTTCAGTCCAGCGCTCTCCCAGCTAAGCTATCTGGGCA
>JAGLOH010000340.1 GCA_023139025.1 Candidatus Heimdallarchaeota archaeon
TTCTCAATCCATTCTCGAAGTAAGTTAAGATTATCTGCACTCTCATCTGCTACCCCAATTTTCAATTTCTTCCTCCTAAAACGATTAGTCATTAATTGGAAAATGTGTTTTGGGCTATTCATGAAATTATTAGAAACATAGGAACCATCGTCAGTTAAAATTTTCTTACATTTCGAAAGAGTATTAGCACCAACGGCATCGAATATTATATCGTAAGTTTGATCGTTCTTGGTATAATCTTCCTTTGTATAGTCTATTACAAAATCAGCTCCAATCTCTTTTACCATATCTATATTAGTTGGTCCACAAACACCAGTGACTTCAGCTCCATACATCTTGGCAATTTGGACTCCAAATGTACCGATACCTCCAGAAGCTCCAATGATAAGGACTTTCTGGCCTTTTTCAGGTTGTGCCAAATCTCTAAAAGCCAATAGTGCAGGTGAAGCACCTCCAGGGACCGCTGCTGCTTCTTGAAAGCTCAGATTCGCAGGTTTTTTTGCCAATATGGATGCAGGAACAGTCATATATTCAGCACAAGCTCCTGGTGAATAACCATAGACATGGTCTCCTATCTTCCAGTCTGTTACTTCTTCCCCAATAAAGTCAATTTCACCTGCAAAACCAAAACCAGGAACATTCTGTTTTGGCTTTCTGAGCCCACCAAAAGCTAGTCTCAACATCCATCCAAACAACTTCCTAGCCACCCAGAATATTACTTCTGGAGCCTTTCCACTTCGAGCAATTACATCTACGGTATTAATTGACGACCCATAGTTTCTGATTAAGACTTCATCGTTTTCTGGTTGTGGTTTTTCTATTTCTATTAGCTCAAGAACATCTGGTGGTCCGTATTTTTTGTAGAAAGCTGCTTTCATTTTCATATGGAACCATTATTTTTAATGTTAATATTTCTTTTCCCAAAAGTCTCACCACATTAAAATTAAGTTTTTATAGTTTTTTTGCTACTATAAAATAATTCGTTTGTTTTTGTTGTAGATCTTCAGTTTCAATTATTTGGAAATTTCCTTCTGTTAGCAAATCTTCTAATTCTGAGAATTTTAAAGGATTCAAGTATGGGATTATTCTCAGCTTACCTAGTAGGGAAAGAAAAGTACCTAATAAAGATTTTTTCTCTCCCATACAAGCTGTTTCAGAAATGAATAATCCTCCCGGTTTTAGTAATTCGTTTATCCTTTGTATAACTTCATTTGAATCTTCTAATAAATGAAGAATATTGAAAGCTGTAATCACATCAAATGATTCTTCCTTATATCTATCATCAAATATGGTTGTCTTTAAGAAATTTATATTTTCAATTTTGCGTTCGTCTGCTATTCTTTGTGCAACATCAATCATTTTAGATGAGATATCATTAGCATGAATCTTTTTCACATAGTCAGCAATTTGTGCAGTTATCACTCCTGCCCCACAAGCATAGTCTAGAACAACATCGCTACTATTAAGATGTTTTTTAGTGTTTTCAACAGCTTTGTTGTAAATCTTTTCCCAATCTATTTTTTTATGTTCATATTCTTTTGCACTTCTATCCCAAAACTTCTCTGATTTATTCACTTTTTAGCACCCCTCAAAAATCTATTATTTTAATCTCCTAACTAGGAAGCGAAATTCCTTGGAATCGTTCTCTTTAATGGAAATGAGTTCTTGACCTGTGACATGAACCCATGCTGGAATGTCTCTTTTACTTCCAGGATCAGTAGCTAGAATTTCTAACACCTGACCAATATCTAGTTTTCCTAATGCTTTTTTGGACATTAAGACAGGTTTCGGACAGCTAAGATTGCGAGCATCTACTGTTTTGTGTATTTCACCCATGTATTTTTCTTCTGATATTTTAGCTATGCTTTCTAAAAATTCAGTTTCAACATCTTCAATAAGGTAAATAAGATCATCATCTGCTTTAGCTCTAGTGGTGGGATACCCTTTTCTGCTCCACTTATTCATACCTCCCCTTAAGCTATGAACATTTGTAAATCCTGCTTCGATCATGATTTCAGCAGCAACCAAAGATGCTCCTCCTCCTGGACAAATAGTAACAATTAAATCATCTTTAAATGACGAAAGATGCTTTAAATTAGCATTTAATTGAAAAATAGGTAATAGCTTAGCGCTTGGAATATGGCCGTATTTTTTCCCTAATCCTTCTAATGCATAAAATTCTATTTTATCTCGAGTATCAAGTATTAAGGGTGCATTATTAGTTTTGATAAGTTCATATAATTGATCAACTTTTATTTCAGGCACACCGGGTATATAAAATCTCAGTCTTATAAGACTAAATAAGAAAAGCTTTAACAATTTAAGTACCATTCTTCTCGTACTGATTTCAATTTCCTTTATTGTATCACTGTTTTCCATTATACTCTCACTACTATGATAATAATATAAATTATTTGAAATGACAAATGCATCAATAATTTCCCAAATATACCCTGATATATCTGAGAATATCTCACCATAGAGGTCTAAAAACATCCAAAAAGGATTAATAGAATCCTAAGAAATAGAGAAGGATTCTTATTTCTGTGCAACAACGATGACTACATTTCCTTTTTTGCGTCCCGTATCTACATACTGATGAGCTTCTGCAGTCTGTTCTAGAGGAAATCGTTTATCTATGACTGCTTTGAATTTTCCTGCTTCGCAGATTTTCTTGAGGAGGATTAGGTCTTTTCTTACCTTTGAAGCTTTAATCATGCCTCCACTATCTTTGTTAACGTTAAG
>JAGLOH010000341.1 GCA_023139025.1 Candidatus Heimdallarchaeota archaeon
CTATTTCTAACACACAACTACGATCTAGGTGTCATCGCATTAGTTGGTGGTGGAATAGATGTCAGAGATGTTTTCACGGAAGATGGTTCCCTGAACATTTTTGGTTTAGGAAACGACATACCTTACTGTAATGAATCACAAAATATGCAAGTTGAGGGTGTCACTATCACAGATTTTGAAGAGAGACAACAACACTATTACAACTGGCAACAACTCATGATGGACAAAATTATACCAATATTACCATTTTATACCGAAAAAGCATATTCAGTACACTGGTCAAATGTTAAAGGATTTGATATTAGATGGGGAATTATAAATTGCTTACCATACATGTCGTATGATGGTTATCATGATGGACAAAGATCCCTAGATGAATACAATATGGTGGGTGGTCCAATAAATGATCTTAACCCACTTTTTAATACAGAAACACAAGATTCATTCACTTGGAGTTTACTGTCTGAAAAGATGTTAAAATTCAATACTGATGATTCTCCGATAAAAAATGGTTTGATATTTGATTGGGAAAAAATCGATGAATTTCACTACAAATTCTACATGAGAGATAATGTATATTGGGCACCTTCATATAATGTTACATTACGATCTGCAAGCTCTGAACCATTGAGTAATATTCCAACTAATGAGCTAATGATTGGATTAAGGACTGGAGAATATAGTGATGGTTCCAATGTGAAAGTAACAGCTAAAGATGCAGTGTTTACTTTTCTAGCATCCAGTAATAAACTGACAACAACCACTACTAATTTTCATGAATGGATTTCTGATTGTTATGTTGACCCTTTAGATCCACTCTCATTCCATATTCACATCGATGGAAATCCAAAAACACCTGAAAAAGAGATGCATGCATTTTTTTGGGATTCTTTACATTGGGGTGTGTTACCTGAATTCTTTCTAAACTCATCAAATCCAACAATATCATATACAGATGGTGGAGTCAAGTGTGTTGGTCTTTATCCAGGTATAATTGATACTCCTCAATGGGCATCTTACAGTATTTCAGCTTTTGGTTGCGGAAAATATATGCTTGATTATCATTTTACAAATTCAATAATAGTTATGGAAAGAAACCCAAATTGGTTTGGTGTTGGATTAATTGATGGAAAATCAGGTATGACACCATTTGTCAAGAAGATTAATCTTCGTGCTTTTTCTGACTCATCTTCAATGTTAACAGAATTCAAGGCAGGAAAACTAGACTATGCTCGTTTAGCTGCTTTTCCTGCTGACAGAAAACAAATGCAAGCAGACCCAAGGTTTGATGTACAGAGTATAAATTATGGTAACCTTCATTTCATGTTTTACAATCTCCGTCGTCCATTTATTGGAGGTGAAAATAATTTCATATATTTGGAAGATCCAGATTTGACAAACTATACCAAAGGGATAGCTGTTCGTAAAGCAATAAATTACGCTATCGATAGATATGAAATAAATAATGTTCTACACGATGGAGAATATACGGTTGCTCATAGTGTGCTCTATCCATCACTAACAAATTACTACTATAATGATATCATAAAATACGATTATAATCTCAATGCTTCAGCAGAATGGTTAAAAGCTGCAGGATATCAAGTAGCAGAATTTCCACTTTCTAAAACAACTACTCAGAATATAGGATCAGTTGTTGTAATGGTTTCTCTCGTATTAATCATAAGAGTCAGTTTCTACCGTAAGAGAAAATAATTCATCCTTTTACCTAAAACTCACTGATGGTTTGGGTCTTGGTACTAATTTTTTGTAGGTGTTTTTTGGGTAACCAATTGCTAGACATGCATAGAGATGATGATCTTCAGGTATATCCAGTATCTCTCTGATTCTCTTTGAATTTTCCCAGCTCTTCTGTACATAACCAATAAAAGTTGCACCTAAACCTAAAGTTGGTGCTCCTAATGCGATATTTTGTGCTGCTATATTGCAGTCTTCGATTGGTGAAGAAGTTTCCTTATGTGTATGAATCAGAATCAATGTTGAAGAATAATGGAGTACCTTATCTATTCCTTTCTCCCAATGCTCAATGTGACTCTCTAAACGATAGAGGTTTTTCTTTGCTTTATCGAAGAATTTCTTTTTTCCAATTAACAATGCAAGAAAATTCCAGACAGAACTATTTAGCTGTTTCTTGAGTTTCTTGAATAGCTCAATCATTGTATCAAGGAGAAATTCTAGTTCTTCTCGATCATTGATTATTGTATAACAGACCTTTCTATCGTTATGTCCAGTTGGAGCAAATCTCCCTAATTGAACCAGCTGGTTGATTTGTTCATTTGTCACCTTCTTATCTGTGAAATACCTGATTGATCTTCTCTGTCGAATTGTTTCCAAAACTTGATCGTAAGATAATGTTTTTCCTTTCATGGGGAAATCTTCGTCAGGAGAAGTTTCTGTCATTCTGTGTTGAATTATTGCGTTTTCTGTACATACTGCAACACAATGACCACAGTCATGACATCGGAAAAGATTCTGATTAGTTACAGCTTTCTTATCAACTATATCAAAAATATATCGAGGACAAACATCAGAACAGCTTCCACAGCCTATACAATCTTCTGTAATAGAAATGATTTCAGTACTCATTAACTTGGATACAATTGACTTCTTCAAAAGTTTTGTGAGTAAGAAATGAAGAGTGTTCTAAGGAACAGGATATAATTCATCAAAAACAGTATCTTTTACAATTTCTTCAAGATTCATCATAGGGGTATACCCTAAC
>JAGLOH010000342.1 GCA_023139025.1 Candidatus Heimdallarchaeota archaeon
TGTTGCTATATCATGACACTCATCAATCGTTTTTTGTGGATTGACTAAATTTTGTACCACTGAAATACAAGTGACAAAATCTCCACTCTCTTCTCGGAAAGGGAGAAATTCACTGTCTGCACAAACAAAAAAACCTAGAGGATATTTTTTTCTCCCAACTTTCAGCATCTCTAAGGATATATCATTTACAATGATTGTGATATTATCCTGTTTTAGATAGTTTAGAAGCAAACCTGTACCACCACCCACATCATAAACAATCGTCTTTTCTTCAATATCTATATCAGAGAAAATTTCGAAATACTTCTGTTTCTGTATCGCAGTGTATCTATCCTCATACTGCTCTGCAGTTGAATCGTATTTATGCCTTACTTCGTACTTCTTATTACTCATTCAAATAAATATAAGAAAGAAAAGAATTTTAAGTCATACTCTTACAACATATTGATGCCAATAAAACTGCGTGGAGCTAAAGTGCTGAAAGACCTCTCAAATATGGATTTTAGGGTTTTGAATATGATTGAGACGCTTCTTCGAAAAGGAGAGTATGCTCCCGTAGATAAAATTGTCATTTATTCAGGTTATAGAGCTAAAGATGTTGATCTAATCTTATCTAAATTGAATAAAATGAAATTGACTCGCAGATGGAAAGGACATTTTGTTGGCTATTCCTTAACTTTGTCAGGATTTGATGTTTTAGCACTCAATACACTCTACAATAAGAAAATAGTTTTTGGTGTAGGGCAAACTAGGGCAGTAGGAAAAGAGAGCGACATTTACCATGCAATTGATTTTGAAGAAAATGAAATAATAATTAAGATCAATCGAACAGGTAGAGCTAGTTTCCAACAAATAAAGAGGAAAAGAGATTTTCTTGTAAACAGATTTCACTATTCAATGTTTTCTGTTGCTGAAATTGCAGCTAAAAGAGAATACAAGATTCTAGAAGATTTAAAGGGTAATAATCTACCTATACCTGATGTTAAAGGACATAATAGACACATCATTGCAATGGATTTTGTTGAAGGTAAAGAACTTGTAAATGTGCAGTATATTAAGAAACCAATTAAAACTCTCGAAAGAATAATAGAATTTGCAAAAACTCTTTATCAGACATTTAACATAGTACATGCGGATTTAACAGAATACAATATTATGTATAATGAAGAAAATGGAAAGATAACAATTATTGACTTCCCCCAAGCTGTTCAAACAGATCATCCTGAAGCTACTGTTCTTTTAAGAAGAGATTTTACTCATCTTTTAGACTATTTTGGGAAAAAATGGGGAATTACTACAGATGAAGTTGAAACTGTTATAGAATATGTTATAGGAAATAAATGAAGGTGATTGAAATTTCTGATTCCGAAATCATTAGTGTTGGTGTTGATATCTTACCTCAAACATCGCCTTCTAAGATAGCTAAATACTCTGTTTGCGTTTATGATGGAGCAAATGATATTATAATTCAGAAATATGAAAAGGTTAACTTACAGAAACTGATAGGCATAGTAAGAAGTTCTCAGGCTCACTATCTTGCTAGCGATAATATCTATGAATTAGTTAAGAACCCATCTCAAATTCCTCATTTATGTCTTCAACTTCAACCTAATACAAAGCTAGTTCAAATAACGGGATCTCCAGTTCATGGTTTTACTCCACTAACTAAGCTAATGAAACAACATGGCTTGAATGTTTCCGGGAAACTTTTTCCGCTAGTTGCAGCTGAAGCGTGTGCAATTTTAGCGAGTAGAAAATTTGGTTACATTGTAGAACCTTTTGAGAACGAAACAAAGATTATTGTATCTAGATCAAGATCTAAAGGATCTGGAGGTTGGTCACAAAAACGTTATAGTAGGCTGTATGATACGGCAATTAACCAAGAAGCGAAGAAAATAGAAGGTAATTTAATCGAGAGAAGATTTGATTTCGATAAAAACATAACTAAAAGTAAATTTGGAGCTCAAAAAGTTGTATTTAGTGTGTACTCTCCAATCTCTGAGATTACAAAGATTGTAAAAAAACGGAGGGGAGAACTCTGTCGAGTTAATATTCATCCTGTTAATAAAGAAAGAGTAGAATTTATCCCTCTATCTCAACAAGTACAAACAAAATCCTCTTTGAGAAGATTAATTGTTGGGATAGATCCCGGTTTAACAATTGGATTATCAATTATGGATTTGAATGGAAGAATACTAAAAATTGGTAGTTATCGAGAAGCGAGTAGAGGACAGATAATTCGTGAAATAACCAATTATGGTAAACCTTCTTTAATTTGTGTTGATGTTTATCCTTATCCAGCTTATGTTGAGAAAATTTCTGCTGTTCTAAACTCCAGGCTTTATACACCAAGAAGCGTGATGACAGTTTCAGAGAAGAACGAGATATCTAGAAAGCTTGCTATGCAACAAGGTGTTAATGTAAAAAATGCTCACCAGAGAGATTCTCTTGCTTCTGCTTACAAAGGATATGCTAAATTTCGATCAGAATTCGAAAAAATTGAAAGAAATTATCGAGATGTGTACGATAAATCTCTTAGAGATGAGATAAAAAATTTGTTAGTTAAGGGAAAAACACTTGCTGATGCAATTGAAGAAATTAACCAATCCTTAGCCGGTGTTAAGACTGTTAAAGAAAAAATAGTCAAACCAACCTTAGAACAAAAACCTGAACTAGATGTAGTTGAACTCAAGAAAGAATTTGATATCCTTCAAGAGCAATTAGATTGGGAGAGGAGCAAA
>JAGLOH010000343.1 GCA_023139025.1 Candidatus Heimdallarchaeota archaeon
TAGCTGGATTGACCAAAGGAACCTCAGGATTTTCTGTTACTTCCAGCTCAAATGATAAGGAATCTTTTTCTTGCATCAATTGGTTTAAAGCTTGTTTGGAAATCCATCCCCAAAGAACAATCTTTCCTTCTGAAACTTGGCTTAACTCCATAGTGTTTAATCTGTTGCTTTCCGCTGAAATTAGTTCTTTACAAGCAAGTAGTTTGTGCTTAACCATGTCACTTATTTTCTGAAGTTCTTCATCTTTTACTCTGAGTTCTTTTTCGAGTTCTTTTAGAGTGTCTTTAAGAGAAACCTTTCTTTCTACTAAAGACATATCTGAATCTATAGATTGGAAAGAGTATTCGTTTAAAACACGTAAAATTGTATCATCAAATTCTTTTAAGGATAAAACTAATATATTTCGACTATTAGAGCTTGAATCTGAAGGTTTTGAATCCCAAAATATTATATTATTGTCTGTAACTTCATTCAAAAAGAATCTCACAGCTTTTAAGTTTGATTCAGGAATGACTCCTAAGTAAGTAACAGTTTGAAATCCACTTTTTAGTAAAACAGCTTCTATACCTCTCTCCTGCAAACCTTCTTCAAAAGGAAGGGATAATTTTATCTGATCACGTTTCTTCAGAATATCTTCGTAATTGCTGAAAGCAACAGCTATTTTATCTTCATTTTCACGCAAGAAGTTTTCTAAAAATGCTTTGGAATGTTTGTAATCATCTGCGATTTGGTATTTTTCCTTCTGTTCTAATGATTCTTTGATTTTAAGTATGTTAGATAATTTATTTATTCGAGCTTGATATAGATTTAACTCTTGTCTCTGATTGGCTACAATCTCTAAAACGCTCTTATTTAATGATCCGATTTTTACAGGATGAACAGCATTAAGAGAATGAATAAGTGATATGAATTCTCTTGATGTTTTCTCGGGACTCTCTAACCTAACAAAAAGTGCTTTCTTAGCAAAAAGAAATCCTTCTCCACCTCCTTTATGTTGAGGATGAGTAATGTGTTTAACTATATCTTTTTCGTCCTTATCAAGATACTTTTGAACAAGCAATTCTTGATCTCTATCTCTTTCTTTTTTACGGGATAATGGAACATCTTCTAAAATAGTAATCTTGCTCTCAATGTTCAGTGATTTTATTTCATTCACAAAATTATTGTATTCTTTTGAAGTAACCCAGCCCCATAAAGTAAAGATTTTGGAGGTTGTACGCCCTCTTTCTTCATAAGTTAAAGATTCGTAAATATTTCTTATGAACGTTAATTGATATCTAATGTTCTCAGCTAATTCAAGAGATAACGATTCAACCTCACCTTCTACTCTTGTAATGTCTTTAATTACTTCAGAATGAAGCTCTCTAATTTTAGTTGTTTCTCTTATTTTCTCTATGTTTTTTAGAATTTCAAGATCATACACTGTCTTATCGAAGTAATTATCTTTTAGAATCTCTATGATACGTTCTTTGTAGTCTATTAATGAAATACACAGTATCACTTTTTTCTCTTCATCTTCTGTAGATGAACTCCAGAAGAATATTTGACCAGCTGTAACCTCGCTCAAGTAAAATTTAATAATCTCTTCATGTGAGCTAGGAATCTCCCCTAAAGCAGTGAAGGTTTTTGAACCTGAAGATAATAAATCTATAGAAAACTCGTCAACCATCTCACTTTGAAATTGTTTCAAGGACGAGAGAATTCGTCTTTCTTTCTTCAGTTTTTGTATTTCGCTTTTCTTTCCAATTATTTGATCTTCGTGTTTCTGTAAAAAAGCATCTAGACTCTTAGTGATTTCATCATGATTATGGATTAGTTCTTTATCATCTTCTCTTAGTGACGGAAGGACATCCAATTGAATATTTAGAACCTTACTAAGTTCCACTACTCTTTCCCATCTATCCTTTAAAACGTCTTTAGTAGATTGTATTCGAGCTTGTTCTTTAGGACTTTGAGGATCAACAATTATTTGCTCATAGATGTCAAAAGAGGATATCTTCGCTAATAGTGTATTTGTATTTTCAACTGGTACCTGAACTTTAACTAGTTTAAACTTTGCCATTTATAAGCCACCGATAATCTAACTAATCACGATAGGAGATTTTGTGAAGATTTTAAAATCTTCCTCTCTGGCAGAATGACTTCTAGAAAAACAGCTTTAAGGTTCATGAGATTATTAGCTGCTTTAGTATTAAAGTATAAAAATAAAAAAAGGAAAAAGAAATGGATTATTTCTTTCTAAATCTTCGCAATGCTTCCAATGCTGCTATCCCTAGAAAAGATAGAAACACTAATGCTGTAATGCCTGTTTCAGATGGGAAATGAGTCACTAATACTGTATACCCTGCATCTTCGACATAACTGATAGCTAAATTTAAATCGTAGTAGTATGGTTCAAGTGAATCATCGTAACCAACTACAGAATCAGGGATTGCAGTTGTAGCTGGAGCACCGAGTCCATCTAGAATTTGATCAACAATGATATCACGTGGACAAGCATGACTTATAGCTTTGCGTAGATATTTGGCTGCTAAAGGAGTACCAAGCGGAGTTAATTCTCCAGTTCCAATTACTGGGTGTTTCATATTAACAGACATTTCCTGATGTGAAGGATCTTTTACTAAAATTCCCTCGATACCTACTGCTGCGAAATCTTCGATGCCTGGATAGTACTGTGCATCCATGACATCAATGGTACCCGACATTAGTTCTGCAACAGC
>JAGLOH010000344.1 GCA_023139025.1 Candidatus Heimdallarchaeota archaeon
CCTTAATATACCCTCTCTCCATGAGTTTCAGTGTAGAAAGTAAAAGAGTTATGCTTACTCTATCCTTTAAGCACTTGTGAATTAAAGGGATAGACTTCTCAAAAACTCTGTTATTTCGAATATTGTCGGGAGTAACCATTATACAATATTTGAGCTATAATTATTTAAATATGTGTCAGACTGCTCGAATACCGCTTCTAAACTCAAAACGGCGTATTTTTCTCATTCTGCAACCTAAGATTAAGGAAGACTACTGTTTTGATTTCCTCTTCTTTTGTCAAGTATTCTTGAACCTATAATGTAAAACACTGCAAATGTACAAGCAAAAAGAAAAGCTATTATTCCCCAAACAAAGGTAGGCCAATCTCCATAAGCCCTTTCAATTGCTAGAAAAGCAAAAGTTAGAGATATGGTAATAATTATGGTTCCCAATGTTGCATAAGATGAAAGGATCAAAACATCTCTTTTAGCTTCTTTATTACTCAGTTTTAATTACCTCTGTTTCGTCTTCAACCGCTAGTCGTTCTCCAAACTTTAACTGGTCACCTAATGGCTTAGAAATCATCTTTGGTTTTCGCATTTTAAGAATTGTTTTTGCACCTAAAAATGAAATGCCCAAATCAAAAAGAACAGCTATAATCCAAAAGGCAATATTGTTTGTATAAGCTGCTAGAATTAGTATCACGATGACCAATACTAAAAGCAAAAAACTGAGTGTGGGGATGAGTAAAGGGTGATGTTGAGGTTTTAGTTTAAGCATAATAATCAGCTATTTTTTTTTGAGGATTCCATAGATTGAGTTTTCTGTAATTCTTGTATTTCCATTTTCTCTTTATGCATTATTAAGGATATCAATTTGACACTAATATAAGTTAAAATGATGAAGAAGAGCCATCCAAAAAGAATCCAGAGAGAGTATTTACTTAATTCGTTCCACTTACCCATAAAACTAATCAGAGAAACAAAGATGAGAATTGAACCTAACAAAAGAACAATACTTATCAAGATAATCTTTCCCACTAGGGATTGCTTTCTAAACCTAATCAAGTCGGTCCAAGATTTTTCAGACTGTTTCTTAGAGGAACTCATTGAGATAATTCAACAAATGTTTAGATGGTTATAAGTTTTTGTAGATGGTGAGTCAACAAATCAGTTAGTATTTAGATTTCGAATAAAGGAAAAAAAGGCTGAACTTAGGTTCAACCATGTAACTTCTCTAGAAGCTTGAGTAAGATCATCTGTTTTTCTAAAGGTAAAGAATCCTTGGAATGAGCTCTAATTGACAGAGCTTCCAATGCTTTAAATATCCAATCTAATTCTGAACGTACTAGACTATACGCTTCCATGGCAGTGAGCCCTGGAAGTTGAGTTGCTATGTCTTGGAAGTATTGAGAGGAAAGACCACCGTAAACTATTCCATCATCTAGATTAGCAATAATCAGACTGTGGGAGGGGACTAAACCTCTGAAGTCGTTTGTACCTAAGATATCGAAGCCTTTTTCAAATTTGTGTGACCAGAACTTAACTTTGAGTAGTTTAGTTGGTGACAGAAAACGTAGCGACTGTACCATTGATTCAACAACATTCCTGTTTCCTACCACAATCACAGGAATGCCTATAACTAAACCATATAGAATTTTATCTATTCCTTCAGGTATTAGTCGTCCAATTACTTCAAATGAGAGGAAATCCATTTTTCCTTCTAATGCGCCATCTTTTGCAACGTTCTTCAGTTTAATTAAAGAATCATAATCAGTTAAATCAGTTTTCTCGAAAATAGTAATCATATTACGTTGAATGTTAGAAAGATATTCAGCTAAACAAGATTTGATTTTTTCACCTATTTCATTTTCATAACGTAAAGCTTCAAAAGCATGGAAATTGTGCTTGATTTGAACACTCTTAAACTCAGCAACTAGAAGGGGTAAGATGTTGCCATTGAATGGGGATTCAATGTCAGCTAAGATAGAAGCGACAAGATCGTTCTCGTAGTAAAAATAGAGTATTTTACCCTCATATTCTATTTCTCGAGGGAAAGAACAGACAACTTCGGAAGATAGAGCGATAATAGCGCTAATGAGTCCTGTGACTAAAGCATTATCATGAACTACACTATCTGGAAGGGAATCGTACTGATAAAGTAATTCCCCATTTTTTGTTGTGATAAGGATCTTCACTTCTGTCACTCTACTTACTGAATTTAATGCAATCACTAACACACCATGTAAATAACTGCACTCTGTCTGCCTTTTATTTATTAATAATACGTAGATATTAACCCCAAATAACTACAAGTATACATTAGGCATTTTTTTCTTTTAAATCGTTTGGAAAAGGCAGGTCACAGAAAATGATTAAAATTACGACATAAATCTCTTAGCGTAAACAAAGTGGTGTTTTACCACCACCACCAAAAGACTCCAAAGAATATTGCAAAGAAAATAGCAGGCAATACTAGGAAGAAGATAATTAGCAGTGCTTTGACAGCTGGAGACATTCCTCCGCGTTTTTGGGGGGGATAAGCATATTGAGTTCCTGGTACTGCATCATAACTTCCTGACATACTTGAACCTTGTTGGCTTTGTTGTTGAGGTTGATATGGTTGATACATTCCAGATTGAGGTTGCGCAGGTTGATAAGGTCCAGATTGATGCTGTGCTGGCTGATAAGGCTGATTCTGAGGAGGACCATCAGCAGTACTAAT
>JAGLOH010000345.1 GCA_023139025.1 Candidatus Heimdallarchaeota archaeon
TCCAGTAGAAGACGAGCCAATAGGAACAATGCTTCCTGGCGGAGCAGGTCCTGTCGAAGACGAACCAATAGGTTCTCACGCTGTTAGTGCTTACGCGATCTAATTACGCTGACAATAAATAAAACTAAGAATCGCCAGAAAACCCCACCCCCTTTCCTCAAATTCTCGGCGAATAAAGGAATATGGAGACGTCCGTGAGGTCGAGACGTTCCTCCTGATTTCCTTTGGAAAGGTTCTGGCACACCAGTTTAACCGAACTCGAAAGCAAGGGGTCAAACCACAAGAAACAATATTTAGAGGTCTAAATGGGTTCTCTCAACTGGGGAAAAAAGAGAGGAGCTTGTACAGGATTTCGCATGTTGTATCTACTATACATCTGTGCACTTCTTGTATAACTTCCTTCTTTCGTTCCTGTTGTTTCTTGCACTTAAAAAAAACTACATAAAAACTAAAGAGGAACTAAAATGGATCAACTAAACATACTTGATCAAAAAATCTTAAATGTGTTGCAAAACTATACACTTGAAACCTACTCTAAACAAGCTGAGAGGCTTAAAATCTCACCGCAGACCATGATTCGTCGTGTTGAGTCGCTTAAGAAAAGAGAGATACTTCGTTTTCCAATTGCTTCATTTATTCCAGAAAGAGTTTCCCTATCCAGATATGGTGTGATGTTCTCAATTTCTTCTCTCCACCAGTTTACTTTGTTACAGAACGCCCTATCTGAACACAAATACATCCGAGCGTATAATCGCTTTTACGGGGAAAACTTCGGAATTTATGCCCATTTTGATCTTCCACCAAATACTGAAGCAATTTTCACCAAATATCTTGAATATCTGTTGAACGAAGAGTACTGTGATAGCTATTTCACCATGAAATCTATGGGCTATCGTTTATCTCAACCTGAGCCACTTAGAAGATACTCCTCCGAAACTGAAAAATTAAAATTCGATGTAATCTCTTTCTGGGAAAAGAGACTTACTAAGAGTACCACACTACCTAGACTACCTTCTGCTATAGATTCTAATTTAATTGAACCACTTCATTTCATGCTATTAAGAGACTTAACAACATCTGTTAGAAATGGTACCACTATTGATATCCGATCAAAACAAACTGAACTTGTCAAACATTATAGAGATTATTACGAGAGTTTGGCAAAGAAGATTAAGTTAACAGATGCTGAAGAAGCCTGTCTTTACAATCTTAGTTCGTTTTTCGATACTAAGAACATGCCTAAAAATGAAAACGGTAAAATTATCGTCTCTGATGCAGCTAAAGTAGAATTCGGCAGAAAGTATTACAGCTTGGTTTTTAACAACCTTATCACTAATCCTCGATGGAACTTTAGTCGAAAACTGTCTGAACAACATGTCACTAGAGCATATTTTATTGAAAATATTCCTGAACAAGAAAAAGCACAACTTTTCCGCTTCTTAAATGAAGAAAAAATACCCTTCCAAACAGCTTTTGAACTCTTTGACAAAGGAATATTCCTCAGGCTCTCAATGCCTCCTTACTATGATTCTAAGATAAATTACCTTATCTGGAGCTCATTTAAGGATCATAAGATATACTCCCTAGATTTCTTCGGAAAACATGGATTGTATTGGACATTCGAATTTGACAGCTATGATTGGGTTAAGAAAGGTTGGAGAACAGATGATGAATGGATGTACGATAGTGTCATCGATAAAATCAACGATAAGCTTTCAAATGGAACATACGGTAACTACAAAAAAGATCAGGAAGCCTATCTCCGTAAACACATCGCAACTAATGGCAAAAGCAATGGTAATGGTAATGGCGTAACTGCAACTACAACTCAACCACCAACTGAAATAACTATAAGAGGCAGTTAAGCAACAACACAAAAGATTGAATTGGAGAATATTCTCCTTACTGGAAACCTACTAGTCTACCTCTAAATGGGGTGTAGAATTAGCAAGTTAATGACAGTAGGATAAAGAATCACAGGAGATTATGAAAGGTAGTTAGTTAACCTTCGAAAGATAAATGTGAATTATACTGGATAATTCCTCCTTAGTACAGAAACCTGTTAGAGTTTGATTTAACTTCACTAAACCTAATTTTGTTAAATCATAATTTTCTATTTTTGGTAGTTTAATTTTGTATCTCATATTGCTTTTTGAGATGACTATTTTTCCAGCTTTAGTTGTTATCATTAAATCGTTAAAAGTACTATAATGTTGAACCAATCCTTGTTTTTGTAAATTTGTTAACCAGTTTTTGTTTTCAAAGATCATTGTTCCACTAACATATGTCACTGAGAGATAAGATAAAAATCCCAAACATGCGAAAATCAAGGTGTAAATAGACCATCCAGGTAATCGTTCATTAAACTGCTTACCAAACCCTTCAGCTATTGGAGTGTCTATGCCTGTAAAAAATGTTTCCGGATCTTGAAATTCTTGTGTAAAAATAGTAAATGATACTCTTGAATCTGAAGCACTAAAAGAGGCTAGAAAAACTGTTAACAAGATTATTGATACTCCTAAAATAGTATAGAGAATAATCTTCACCCAATTTCTGGATATCCTTTTGTCCGCCCTAAGTAATGATTGGACTTCAGTAGTTCTCATCTTCATTTTTCTTCCCCATCAAATCATCTATCACTTTAAGGTAGTCTTTACCATATGATTTAGCCAAGTCAATTAAACGCTTAAGGAGATCA
>JAGLOH010000346.1 GCA_023139025.1 Candidatus Heimdallarchaeota archaeon
GGTTAGTCAAACTAGGAGAGAAGATTTTTCTAGAAAGAATCGTAAAGGCAATTTTAAAGTGTGATAAGATTGGAGATATTTACATAAGTGGCATGTCTGAAGATGAATGGAAAACTGATCTACCAGTGATTTTCAATGAAGATACAAGTAACATGTTCAGAAAGGTTGTCAACATTTATGACAAATTTATTACTAAAAAAGAAACTTACTCAGAAATAGTTATTCTCCTAACCAGTGATATTCCTTTGATAACTCCTGAGATATTGACAAGAGCTATTGAAAAATGCGAAGCAGTTTCAGGTGAAGGCTTAGATGGTGTTTTTTACTATTCTGTTGTTCCAAGAGAATTTATGGAAGCTAAATTTCCTAATTCAAACAGAACCTATGCTAAATTTAAAAACAAATTCCAAGTTTGCGGAGCGGATATCTCTATGTTCAATGTAAGAAAAATGCTGAATTATGAGAAACTCATGGATGATTTAACAGATAAACGAAAGAATGTACTATCCCAACTAATTGTTCTTAATCCTTTTCTAGTTGTCCGATTTTTACTCAGAAGATTATCTCTAGAAAAATTTATGAAATCAATTAATAGAAAGGTGTTTAAGGTTAAAGATGGAGTTCATGCTGTTATTAATGAAGATGCAGAAATAGCAATGGATGTGGATAAACCCCATCAACTAGAGGAAGTTAGAAGATACTATAATGAGAACAAAGAAATCTATGATTAGAAGTTCTAATGCATTAATGCTTATACTTAAATACAATTTTGAAAAGTAATTTCTATGGCAGAGCTATTCAAGAAAATTGATGAATGGGATAAGAAGATCTCTAAAAGAATAGCTCAAAAATCTCAAAAGAATCTCAAAATTGCTAGCTTTTTTGCTCTTTCTGGAAATGCACAACCTTGGTTTGTAATTTCAATCTTATTTTTCTTCTTAGATGTCTTCATGGAAAGGTCAGATAATTTAATTCAGATGACGTTAGCAGGAGCTGTAGGACTAACTACGACTACAATAAAATACCTTACTAAACGAAAAAGACCCAATGAACAAGTAGCTCTAAAATATATCGCAACTGGAGATCATTTTAGTTTTCCAAGTGGTCATGCTTCAAGAATGGGAAGCTTAGCAATGTTTATGGTACTTATTTTTCCAACATTTGGTTGGATTTTTGCACTGTGGGCAATAGCTGTATGTTACGGAAGAATAGCCCTAGAAGTACATTATTTTGGGGATATTGTAGGAGGCGTAATTTGGGGTGCAATTATAGGAGCAATTTTTTATGCAATTAGAAATTATCTGTACATCATTTTTGATCCAGTATCAAACTGGTTTCCTACAATCTGGTAGGAATAGATATAAATGCCGTTACCGTAGTGTTTCCAAATTAAAATATAAGAGAGTGATATAATTTCCTTCGTAAATAACAAAATATTCTTGATAATCATATCTACTATTGTTATGAGTGGTATTGTTATCAGTACGACTTTGTTCACAGTGTACTTTCCATCTAAAAGGGAGTATAAATCTCATGATTCAATAATCATATTGAATGATCAGGATTTTACAAATTATCGTTTTCCTGGATTAGGGGAAATGAATGACCCCTATATAATTGAAGGTTTATATATCAATTCTAGTCTAGAAGCTATAAGAATAGAGGGAACAACTAAATATTTTGTAATTAGAAATTGCAAACTTGAATCTAATGAAAGAGCAGTTTATATTAATTCTGCTGCTCAAGGAACTGTATGTATTAGAGAAAATATTTTTGTTGAAGGATCTATTTCTGTTACGAGCAGCAATAAAGCAGTTATAGAAAACAATATGATGATAGAGGGAAGTTCGCACGGAATCAGATTAGAAGGTAGTGTTCTTTCTGTGATTAGAAATAATACAATATACAATAATGAGTTTGCAGTATTTCTGGTAGATGCGAACTATATTATTATTGAAGAAAATTATATCTATTCAGATCAGATAATAGGACATGATGTGGGAGTTTATGACTTAGGTAATATAGGAATTTTTTCACAGGGAACTAATAATATAATCAGAAATAACACAATTCTTAGACAAAATTTGGGATTATATCAATATGGAGGTAACTCTTCAGTAACAAATAATCTAATCAGAGAATGTTTAGAAGGGATTTATGCTAGATATATGGGCGCATCTAATATAACTAATAATACAATTATTAACAACATTGCAATTGGGATACACATTTTCCATACAGGATATGCTAATATCAATCATAATTACTTTGAAGGAAACAACATAAGTTTACAGATATCAGAAAGCTATTTTAACATAATTCAAAATAATACATTCTTTCTTAATCTAATAGGTTTAGAAATCAAAGTATACTGTCCTCCATGTATTTCTTATATAAACTCTTACAATAACACAGTGAGATTCAATCTTTTTCAAAATAACACATTTTATGGAGTAAAGAATGGTTGGCTATGCAAGTACTCAAAAATATACCTTAATTCTTTCTATTTCAACAATTTATCAGGGACATCTCAGGCATATGACGAAGGGAGTTACAGTGAATGGTTCAATATTTACGCTTCAGGAAATTTTTGGAATGAATGGACATCAGGTGATTATATTATCGATGGAAATAGTAATTCAACTGATTCATTTCCATTATTGAACCCTCCTGTGTAAAAATCAAGTAATTAA